>JADHUC010000092.1 GCA_016784735.1 Pirellulaceae bacterium
TGGCCCCATGTCGCCACGGGGGCTCGGCAGGTCGGATCGCCGGCCAGCAGCTCGCACCAGTTCGTGCGCAAACGACTGTTGGTCCAACCGAGATACTGGTGAACGTCGTCGTGCACGTCTTTGCCCAATACCTTGATGGGCATGGACTGACCACTCGCGCCGAACGCCGCCGACAGGGCAAGGCTGGCTTGATGAAGCAAACGCAAGTGCTCCGGCTTCCACTTGAAGACCGACCGAATGGTTACGGACAAAACACCCTGCATCAGGTGTCCCGCGCCCCAAGCAACCACAGGCATCGCGGCTTGAGACAACCGGTGGCCCGGTCGATTTGCTACGTCGAAGAGCCCGGTGCCCCAATCACAGCTAAACACCGCCTTGTTCAGAACGACTTGTCGAGCTTTCGTCCTGCCGAATTCACCAACCACGATGGGGTTTTCATCGCGCGAAAAATTGTGCTTCGTGGACGAATGGTATTCGTATAAGTCAAGCGAGGAATGCCCGTGACGCCCCTTGTATTCGTGAAAACAGGCCAACACTTCGGCCTCCCCACGATTGTCCGTGCGCACGACCTGTCGGAACACCGTAACCAGCGACTGCAGAAGATCGTTGACCCTTTTCCCCAGGGAACTGTGTACGTTCACCAGGGGCTTTGCCAGTAGCGTTACGGCTCGCGCCAGTTCCCTGCCTCCTTCCGATCGTTTCCGGCAGCGGAGGGCTTCGATGGTCTGCGATCCCAACAATGGACGGAGTGAGGTATCAGCGAGTTGTGCCAACAGCAGCTCGTCGGAATTCCGGAACGGCTTCGACTCAGCCGACCGCAGCAGACGGATCACGCCTCGCACGCGGGCGCCTTCGATGCCGATGCCCAGGAAACGCCGGTGGTCCGTGTCGCTGGCGGCACCCGGCTCGCGGAACTTGTTCGTCGGCCGTTTTGGAAAACCCGGAGGCAGCCCTTTCTCGTCAGGATCGGGCACATCGTTTTTTCGGGCGCAGGTACCAGGATGCGCTGACAGAAACACTGTGAACCCCTCGTCGGAAGACAAGTCGACATGGTAGACCATGTCGCCGGTATCGACCTGTCCTAGAGTCTGGGTTGGCTCGTGCAAAGCGGTCTTTGTGCTCTCTAAACCCGTCGTTGCCAGAGTGACCAGTTCCCGATGCGCTTCGTCCAGCACAAAAAGGCTGCATTGATCGGCTTCCAGGCACTTGCGGATCTCGTCTGCGACGGTTGTCAGAGGCGATTGGCTGCAGCGTAGTCTCTCTTGGATATGTGCCACACACATATCCAGCTTCTGGTTCTGGAAATCCCAGGCAATCGCGCTAATGGTTTCGGCCAAATCGGCAACGAAGGAATCCGAAAGGCAATTCCGCTTGCAGTCATCATGGGAGAAGTACAGGTTGAGCGCGCCGCTGCCCCGGCCGCTCTCTTCATCGCCGGGCAGGTAGATCGGTGTTGATACGACCTTCCCCAGCCCCATGCGTCTTGCCTTCTTGCTACACACCAGATCGTTCGGCTCGCCATGGCGAACGGTACCTCTGGGCAAGCTTGCGACGTCGCCCACAAAGCTCCTTATAGACAAAGTCCTGTCACGAAGATATTCGTAATCATAGCCGGTCGTGGCCAACGCCCACATTCGCTCCTTGGCCCAATCAGCCGCCCACACGCTAATGCAGGGCCCTGGTGATTCGTAATTGCCCAGTGCTTCGGTCAGGCAATGTAGCCAGCGGCTCAGCAGCCGTTCAAGATCCCATCCGAACGGAATGGGAAACCACGTATTGAAAGGGCGACTACGATCATTGATGGCTTGAAGGGCTACCAGAGGCACGACAAACTTAGTGACCGACGTACGAAGGTCGATCATCTGGGCCGTCGTGAAGGCGGACGGCATACCCGATTCGAAGTAGAGAACGCCCAACAGGGATTCGTCGCGCGCCAGGATCGGGACGCCAAGCGCGGATTCGCTGTCACCGGTGTCTTCCAGGTAGTACTCGTCCTGATGCACGTCGCTCGTGACATACTCGGATTTCGCGGCTGCAATCCGTCGTGTCACGATGGAACGATCGTCCAGACGCAGCGGCGAGCGCCGCTTTGTATTCTGTGTGACGATCGGTGTCAGCAGCTTCTTCTGGCTGTCAAAAATGAACAGCCAGGCATAGCTCGCTTCGAGTTTTTCCGTCAATCCGCCTACCAGATCTCTCAACCGGCGTTGGGCTTGGCTTTGTGTCTCCAACGCCAAACGGGCACGAAGCCGCTGGATTTCTTCCATCACTCGCCGCTCGGCGTCGTTCGGCGCATCGGGAAGTGCCGCCACTTCGGGGGCCGCACGGCGGCGTCTCATTGGCGTCACCCCGTACTCACGGGAAAGCTCTTCTCGCTCAAAAACACCCAAATCCGGCACGTCGGCAAGTAACAGACGCAAACTGTCGTCCGCCTCACGCAGTGCGGCATCCAGATCTGGATTTGGTGACCACCACGGCAAAAGGTCGAGGGGGACGACTGGCGCGTTCCAGTCGGCCTCCCCACACGCGCGTCGGCTGCCCAGATTGTTCTGAGACATCTAGCTTTCTCCTCCTCGTCGCTGCTGAAGGAAGTGCAACGCCAGAGCAATCGCTTTGCCGTATGTGTCGCACATTCGGTAAAGCAATGCCCCGTGGGTCAAGCTCGCTTTGACGTCCGCTTCCAGCGCAACGGCTGCGTTTTCGACGTGCCGCTGCCCAACGGCAAAGGCATCCTTGACGCTCCCGTCTCGGAATGGCTGGAACCAATTCGGCGTCAAAAGTGCCAGGTAGGCGGAGGCGAACCACAGAGGACTGAGTTTCGGCAACAGAACATCCGACTGCCCATCGAATGCCTCGTGAAGATACTGAACGGCAGCCGTCATACCATTTGCCCATTCGGCAACTTGATTGGGCATTTCGATCTGTTTGAAAAACCGGTCAAACAGACGATTGCGGTAGACGGTGGGAATACGCGATTCCTTACGCTGTACGCGAGACCGGATCTTCCGCACAGTGTCGCACGCTCGTTTTTCCGTCTCGCCTGCAACGCCCAGTAGCTTGGCCTGGGCCGCAGTGCTTCTCGGACCGAGGCCGTCGGTTTGGCTGTCAAGAAACCCCAAGAGCGCGAGATCGTCACCCAATTCAGCGCCTTGGACAAACGCCTGCTGGACTTTGATCTTCAGCTTTGCCTCCTTCACGGTCCCTGCCTTGATACCGCATTCCGCAAGCACATCCGTGACAGGACCGTCGAGCAGATAACGCTCAATATTGTCAAGTACTGCGAGTTCGTGTTCCCTCATCCTCCAGCAGCCCTCCCTGCTTGAACCTTCCTTGCCTCAATTCTCCCCAAACGTGTCCACCCTGTCCACCACCTGTTTATGATCCGCGTCTCGCCGGTGTCACGCGTGACATTCTGATTGTCACTCACTCGCGAGTTCCGCTCGCATGTGACTCTGAGACGCTCGTTTTCGAATGTTGGTGGTATTCTCATCGGATCTGCCGTATCGCACACGGAATTGTTGGTTCACAGGAGGCATAGTACATGAGTTGTTCAGAGTTTGAGGGCGAGGCCCTTCCGTATTTGGTAGATTCGGATTTCGAGTTTCTCCTCGCCGGACGATGGGACCGAGGCGGACTGTTGGAGATCTACTACAAAAAGTCGCTGGTCGAGCTCATCTGGCTTCCTTTGACCAAATGGGCTGTGCTGACACTTCTGGCCTTGAGTGGCAAATACGCCAAGTCCAGCGGTTGGCTGCGCGCGTTCATGTCGGTCGATGAAATCCAGCACGAACTGAAGAAACGGACTCACTTGGAGGTTTCCGATCCGAATCGAGTCGTTCGAAATGTCTTTGAAACGCGGAAGCTGCTGAACGGTGCAGCGGCTGGCAAGCTGCAGCACGAACTCGCCCCGGACGCGAACAAATGGGGCAAGTGCGTCATCGAATCGAGGCGTTTCGGTTATCGCCTCAGCGTGCCGCCCGAGAACGTCCGAATCGAAATCCTCGGAGGATACGATACGGATGAGAATGCTCTGTCGATCTAATGCCTTGACGAACCACCGGATGTCACATCCGGTCGCTGCTCGTACTTGATGCATCCTCGGAGCATGGGGCGTTCACTGGTTTTCGATCAAGCTTCCGAGGAGGGAAAAATGGCTCGCGGCATTTTTTGAGATTCTTTGAGAAATTTTGCGCCTTCCGTGACCAAACGTGTCACCAGCCCAGCGAAACTTCAACAAATCAGGCAACAGGATCACGGAGGACGCTCACCATGGCTCGATCAAACGAGACTTCGAACAAGAAATGTCAGCGCTCATACACCGCAAGTGCCGTCGACACCGTGGGATTTGCCCTATTGGCGGGAACGACGGTGGAACCGCGACCCTACCAGGCGCGGATCGTCTCGAACGCAATCGCAATGTATCGCGGGACGTGGAGTAATCGTGCAGGCGAACTCGAACCACCGGCTCACTCCGTCTTGGTCGAAAGTCCCACCGGCAGTGGCAAGACGATCATCGCGTTGGCCATCGCCCGGCAGATGCAGCAGGAATTTGGATTCACCATCGGCTGGGTGGCGATGCGGCGCAACCTGCTCGCGCAGGCGCGGAGCGAAAACCGTCGTTGGGGGTTCGATGTCGATATGCATACGATCTCGATGTTCGAGAAGAACCCTCCTGCCGTGGACATGTTGATTGTCGACGAGGCACAGCATGACGCGGCGATGAGCATGGCCAATTTGCACTGCGAGATTCGCCCAAAGAAAATCCTGGGCTTGACGGCCACGCCGTTCCGAACCGACCGCATCAAGCTGTGCTTCGACAAGGTCATCCGGGATGCGGGAATACATCAGTTGATTCAGGATGGCTACCTGAGCCGCTACCATCACTACACGATTCCCGAGTACACGCCTGCGTCGGTGGCCCGTTTCCTGATCGACGACCCCGACCACTGGGGTAAATCGCTGGTGTTCTTCCACCGCCAGGATCAATGCGACGAATGCTGCCGGATACTCACGTCTCGCGATATCCGTGCGGAGGTCGTCACGGCAAAGACCGACCGCGAGCGACAGATCACCGATTTCACCGAAGGTCGCATCGACGTCTTGATCAACATGCTCATTCTCACCGAGGGATTCGACTGCCCCTCTTTGAAAACAGTGTTCTGTCGGCCATCCGGCCGGGGTTGCACGATCCAGATGGGCGGACGGGTTTTCCGCAAGCATCCTGGTATCCCCTACAAGCAGATCGCGCAATGCAAAAACACTCGCCATCCGTTCGTCAAGACGGCCATGGCCGACGAGCAATACGTATGGAGCGACGGCCAATGGCGTTCATTGAGCCTCAACCGACACATCTCGGCGATCAGTGATCGGGCACGACAAGTCATCGCCCGCGCTCAAGTTCAACTACCCCAGCTCGTGGCGGCCCACAGAACATCGCCACTGCCTTGGGAAAGGGAAATGTAGTTCTTTCGGAAAATCCATTCTTTGGAGGACAAGACGATGAAATGTTCCTTTGACTACCGTTACACGAAAGTACGCAATCTTTGCGCTTCCGGCGAGCGTCACGCGCGAACCGGCAGAATGAACGTGACCTCCGTCCAGGTGGACGGCGAGGAGGCCGCTCCAACCAAGCGATTCTGGAAGTCCTTCTTCCTGAAATTCGGCATTTCGGAGAACGTGTTTCGTTACTTCGAACCGGCGGAGGTCTTTGATCGAATCTCCGAGCGGGCTGCCGACGACATGGTTCGTTGTTGCATCGAACGTGACCGGAAAGGCAAAGCCCGACTGTTGGCCGTCAGCAATCCCGCTCGCTCATTGATCCAATACGGCGAGACGACGGATCTGGTTTCCCGCTACGGCGGCCGGGACGTGTCCTATGCCGATGGAATCGTTACCAGTACTCACACACCGCGCTCGGGAGATCAGCCATTTCAGATCGGCGCCGACCGCTTCCAGCACCGCTTCGTCATGGAGACACCGGTGGACGGTTTCAGCCATCCAAAAATCTATCTGTCGTACCTGCGGGAGATCTGCACGAACGGGATGGTCGGCTACACGCGAGCCTTCCGCAGCGACGTGAGCCTCGGCAACGATATCGGTCACTGCATCAGCCGGGCGTTGGAGAGCTACGACAACGGCGAAGGCTATGCGGCGCTGCGTCAGCGATTCGAAAGCGCCCAGACATCATGGGCTTCGCTGCGCGAGTGCATGCAGTTGTACAAGGCGTTGATCAAGGTCAACGACCGAAAGGAAGTCACGACGGACACCTTGGCGCGTGACTTCCATAGAATGACGGGCCGACTAAACGAACTGTACGGGCTGGCCAATCTGGATGCCATCAGCGTCAAGCGGCAACGCGTGCTGCCTGCTCGATGCCGAGTCTACGACTTGCTGAACTTCGCCAGCGAAGTAGGGACCCACCATTCCACCACGGAAGGCGGGCGCTCGATGCAGGCATTCATCGGTACTATGATCAGCGACGAGTTCGATATGGAAGGAACTGCCGAGACCGTGACGGACTTCGCCGACTTCCTTGTCGCTGATAAGAACGTGGGATCGCCGACATCGCTCAACTGACCAAGCTCATCGCCGTGCTTCGGTTCTTGGAGCTTTGGAAAGGCAGTTCGATAGGTTACAATCTCGGCCGTCAGGCTTTCGCAAGATGATCTCCGTCTTAGGCGAAAGAGCGCCCGTCCCAAAGCGATAGCGAGATGGTCGAGATGAAGATGAGGACGCCACGTTTTGCGGTGTTTGTTGATGGGCCGTTGCAACGCCGAGTTTCTGGCAAGCGCGCAAGGCGATTTTTGGAGATTGTGCGGGGTGGCTTGTTCGTCACAACGCTCTTCGTCGTCGCGATGGCGCTTTCTCGTGAAACGGCTCTCGGCGATACGGCACTCCCCTGCGAAATCATCTTTGCCGTACGGCAACCCGGCGTCGGGGGCCATTGGTACGAGAACTTCGGGTATTACGCGTTCGACCCGAACGACAAGGTCTACGGTGCCCGAGGGCGGCTGTGCCGGCTGGACCTGCGAAGCGGCGAACTCGATATACTCCTGGAGGATCCGGCAGGTGCTGTGCGGGATCCGCAGGTGCACTACGACGGTCGGAAGATCCTGTTTTCTTACCGCGAGGGTGGGTCCGATTATTTCCACCTGTACGAAATAGGCACGGATGGTCGTGGGCTACGGCAACTCACCACGGGACCATATGACGACATCGAACCAACGTACCTTCCCGATGGGAAGATCATGTTCTGTTCGAGTCGCTGCAACCGCTGGGTCAACTGCTGGTACACGCCGGTAGCCGTGTTATACGGATGTGATGCGGATGGCGGGAACGTGCATCCTATCTCGGCGAACATCGAACACGACAACACGCCGTGGCTGCTCGCGGACGGCCGAGTGATCTACCAACGCTGGGAATACGTGGACCGGAGCCGCGTGGCGTTCCATCATCTGTGGACAGCGAATCTGGATGGAACCGGGCAGATGATCTACTACGGCAATATGCACCCAGGAACGGTGATGATCGACGCCAAGCCGATTCCAGGCTCCGACGGCGAGGTGGTTGCCGTGTTTTCTCCACGCCACGGTCGCAAGGAACACGCCGGGGCAATCACGGTGCTCACGCCCAAGAAAGGTCCCGACGAATTGGGTTCCGCTCGTCCAATCAGCCAGGAGGCCGATTTTCGCGATCCCTACCCGTTGTCCGATGACCGGTTCCTCGTGACGCGAGGACCGGAGATCTTGCTGATGAACGGTCGCGGGGAGACGACCATACTGTACCGTTTGCCGCCTGAATGGATCGACGCTGGGGCGGAATGTCACGAACCGCGGCCGCTTACGATCAGGACGCGAGAACCGGTGGTACCTCCACGAACGGCGCAGAATGAAGCGAACGGACGACTCATTCTGGCGGATATCTACGCCGGTCGGCACATGGAAGGCGTCCAGCGCGGCGAGATCAAATCGCTTCTCGTACTGGAAACGCTTCCCAAACCCGTCAATTTCAGCGGCAAGATGCCCCCGATGAGCTTCGGCGGCACCTACACGCTCGAACGAGTCGTCGGCAAGGTCCCGGTCGAGCCAGACGGGTCCGCGTTTTTCGAAGTGCCCGCGCTGCGCCCCCTGTTTTTCGTGGCATTGGACGAGCACAACAATTCGGTCAAACGAATGCACAGTTTCTTGACGGTGCAGCCCGGCGAGACAACCAGTTGCGTTGGCTGCCATGAACAACGCACGCATTCGGCGGTCAATCCGGGTCAGAACGTGCTTCAAGCATTACGTCGTCCGCCCAGCAAGATTGCGCGGCTCTCTGGGATACCGGAAGTTTTCGATTTTCCCCGAGACATCCAGCCGATTCTCGACCGTCACTGTGTCGAATGTCACGACTACGACCGGCGAGATGGCGGAGTGATCCTGACCGGCGACCGCGGACCGATCTTTTCGCACAGCTATTACACGCTCACGGCCTTCGAATTCGTTTCCGACGGTCGTGATCGAGTCGAGACGAATCTTCCACCTCGGTCTGTCGGCACCTCGGCCAGTCCGTTGATGAAAATGCTGGACGGCAGCCATCATGAAGCCAAGCTGAGCGCCCACGAGCAAGACATGATTCGATACTGGATCGAATCCGCAGCCGCCTACCCCGGCACCTATGCGGCGCTGGATACCGGGATGATCGGTGGCTTCCCCAAGAGCAAGCTGGATACGACGGATCGCGTCTGGCTCAGCTCGAAGGCGGCAGCCGAGGCGATCCAGCGCCGCTGCAGCGGCTGCCACGACGGCAAGATGCCGCTACCAAAATACCTTTCCGACAACCTCGGTCTGGTACTTTCCAATCCCGATTTCAAAGATGTTCGAGTGCGTTGCTCGCGGCACCTGATGTTCAATCTCTCGCGGCCGGAGAAATCGCTTATCCTGCTGGCTCCTTTGGCACGTGAAGCCGGTGGTTTGGGCCTTTGTCGCAAGCGAAACCCAGACGAGCCTGGCGTTCCGACCGTTGTGTTCTCCGACACGACGGATGCCGACTATCAACGAGTCCTGTCGCTCTGCCGGGATGGCAAACAACACCTCCAAGCCAACCAACGTTTTGACAGCCCAGACTTTCGTCCCAGCGATCCCTACATCCGGGAGATGAAGAAATACGGGGTGCTTCCCGCGGACCTGGACAACGAAGGACCGATCGACGTCTACGCAACTGAGCAGGTCTACTGGCAGACCCACTGGTGGACGCCCAAGGCAAATCGCAGCAGATAGCCCGATTCCCGCATGTGCGACGGGGCTGCTGAAGCCCGGGACCATACCGAGAATACCTTGCCGAGGCGGGCGCATGAAAGCCAAACCTAAACGAACGACCGGGAAGAGGCGGCGAGACGTAGCCAAGGTGGATTGCTCCGCGCCGGGTTTGCCATCCTGCTCGGCTCCGCTGCTGGCCGACCTGCGAGACCTGATCTTGGCCGCTCGCCAGGGCGTGGCGCGGGCGATTGATTCGGGGCTGGTCACGCTGTACTGGCAGATCGGCCGGCGCATCCACCAGGACATTCTGCAGGAAAAGCGGGCAGAATACGGCAAAGAGATTGTCTCCGCAGTGGGGAGACAATTGGAGCAGGAGTTTGGCCGCGGGTTTTCCGCCAAATCGCTACACCACATGATTCGATTTGCCGAGGCTTTTCCGGACGTGGAGATTGTCGCCGCACTGCGGAGACAATTGACGTGGACGCACTTCAAGACGCTTACTTATCTGAACGACTCGTTGAAACGGGACTTCTACGCCGAAATGTGCCGCGTCGAGAACTGGAGTACGCGCACCCTCCAGAAAAAAATCCAGTCCATGCTATTCGAGCGAACAGCGCTCTCGAAGAAACCTGACAAACTCATCCGACAGGAGCTCGATGCGTTGAAGGAGGAGGACAAACTCACGCCGGACTTGGTTTTTCGCGATCCCTACATTCTCGACTTCCTGGGGTTGGCGGACACGTATGCCGAGAAAGACATGGAAGCGGCGATCCTGCGCGAGATGGAATCGTTCATCTTGGAGTTGGGAGCCGGGTTCTGCTTCGTCGAGCGTCAAAAGCGAATGCAGATCGACAACGAAGACTACTATCTTGACTTGCTGTTCTATCAGCGTAAGTTGCGTTGCCTCGTGGCGATTGACCTGAAGATCGGCGATTTCAAGGCGGCCGACAAGGGCCAGATGGAGTTATATCTGGCGTGGCTCAAACGTTACGCCTGCGAATCCGACGAAGAACCACCACTGGGGATCATCTTGTGCGCCGGCAAGAACGAGCAACACGTCGAATTACTTGAACCGGACAAGAGCGGCATCCACGTGGCCAGCTATTGGAAGGAAGCTCTGCCCAAGGCTGCGCTAGAGAAAAAGCTGCGTGACGCTGTCCGCCTGGCGCGCGCTCGGTTGGAACACCGTGATCAGGGCGTTTGATGCTCGACAAGCTTCCCCAACGTGTTTCAGATCGCGGTGGGTTGTTGGTCCTTAGTGGCTTCTTCCAGACGCTGGCGGGCGGCGGACAGGTGCGAAGTGGCGCGCGTTAGGCAGGCTTGGACTTCGTCTATGTAGCCGTCGGCCGAGGCGGACCAGGTGCGGTTGATCGTCCGTTCGGCCAGAGCGAATTCGGTCATGATCCTGGCGTAATGGTCCAGACCGAATTCGGGTATGAGGGCTTCGCGAAGCTCGGCAAATCGCCCCAGATCTTCCGCCAGCTCTTCGTCAATCATGCCGTGGAAATCGTAGACGAGGATCTTGTCGGAGCTTATGCCCCATCGTTCCACTGTTGCATGCAGACGTTTCAAGATGGCCGCGAGTTCGCCGATTGCGTCCGCCTCGCCTTTCGAATCCGCGCCGACCGGGCGTTTGGTGGTTCGCAGGATGATCACTCCGGCGATTGCGATGGACATGGCCACACCGTAACCCGGCCACCATATCGTCGACCACGGTGTTTTCTCTAGTTCGGTGCTCAAGACGCTGAAAAACGCGCCCGTCAGGAAACCGATCCACAGGCATAAGTGACCGCAAATACGCGTCGTGCTCATAGTTTGATTCCGGACAGCGGCTTGGACGGAGGACGACTAATCAAAACAGACCATTGAAGTAAGACAATGCCTTTTGGATAAGCGGCGTGTGATAGAACGCGGTTCCCACGCCCACAAGGGCTTCGCCAACGATCAGACCGGCAGCAATCGGTACGCCGACTTGTTCGGAGAATCGCTTGCCGGCGAAACGATCCGACGCAATGCGGAGGAGGTTTCCAATCGTGTACGTCAAAACAATACCGAACGGCATGTAGAATCCCAAACCAATCAATACGCCAATCCCACCCAAGCCGCTAAACGACAACGCCGCGCCAAGTCCCCCGCCAGCCACATAGCGATAGGCGGGGACGTCCTGTTTGACAATGCCTTCGATCATCGACGCCAAGGCGGTGCCCTGAGGCGCCGGCAGGCTTTCGCTGCCAAGTGTGTATTGTTTGTGCAGTACGAAGATCAGACCGATCACAATTATCGGCCCCAGCCAGGCCCCGATGAACTGCGACAATTGCTGTCGTCGAGGCATGGCGCCGACCAAATAGCCGGACTTCAGGTCCAACATCATGTCGCCAGCCTGGGCGATGGCGACACAAATCGCTGCTCCCACGATCACCGAACTCAAAATGGCCGACGTCGGCTGCATTCCGGTTTGTGCGATCACTAAGAGAATCGTGACGGCAATCAGAGTCATGCCCGACAGGGGCGACCAGTTTGTCCGCCCCAGGCACTCCGAGACAATGACGCCGGCGATCCATACCCACACCGTGCCCAGGACAGCCATCAGAGCGGCCCGCCACAAGGTCATCTTTGGATCGTTGACCGAATTGAGACAGATGACGATCAGCACGACGACGCCGACCGCGACCGCCACATACAACAGCCAAATTGGCATTTCGTCAGACTTCGGTCGAGTAGGATCATCCGTGGATTGATGGCGAGCTTCATGCATGCTCTTGACCGCACTGCGAATCAATGGAAACGCGGCCACGATGCCTCCGATGGCCGCACCGATCAGCATGCCGATCCCCGTGGGCCGGAACAGAGTGGTTCGAAGTGCGTTGGGATCGCCGATCAGGTCCTCCATGCCGACACCGTATCGGGACAGAAGCGGAGCCAACAACCAATAGCAGATGAATCCACCCGCCCCGAACCAGAAGCCTCCCTTGCCTGAAAGGAAGCCCACGCCGACGGTCATCAGGGAAAGAAAAAGCGTGATGTTCAGGTAGGGAGCAAGCCTCAACTGATCTCCCAACGCCCATTGCGGATGATCTGAGCCGGTAAGGGTGAAGGCCAAAATGTAGAAGACGCCCGAGCACACACCGCCTCCCAGCAGGAGAAGCGCCTTCCTCGTCCCTGCGCCGGGCGACTTCAGGATGGCGGCAACGGCGATTCCGCCGGGGTAGGCCAATCGGTCGAAGTCGATCATCTGCTTGCGCAACGGGATGATAAACGCCAACCCAAGAATGCCCCCCGTGATACAGGCCAACACCATCAGGGCCTTGTTGAATTCTATGAGCATAGCGAACTGGCCTTCGGGATCCTTTTCGGGCGTGGCCAGGATGAAGAGCGCCGGAATCGAGAACATCATTCCCGCCGAGGCGCCGTTGACTGCCGATGCGATCGTCTGGTTGATGTTGTTTTCGATGATGCTCGTACGGCGAAGGATACCCCGCAGAATGCCCCAGCCCAGAATCGCGGCCAACTCCGATCCTTCGATGGAGAACCCGAGAATCAACGACGCATACCCAATCGAAACCGCGATCATGGCGCCCAGAAGCCATCCCACCAGGACGGCAGGCCAGGTCAATTCAGGATACGGGCCGTATCGAATGGGGCGATCGGAATCAACGTGAGACAAGGGTGTACCTCCGCTCTTCCATTCGTCGTCTCCTTCTATTCGTTGGAAGCCTTCTGCCGGCGGCGCGACGGAAATATGTCCAACGAATTAAGGGAGACGACGAATAGGACTGTGTCGTCGGGAAACCGACTCAGCCTCTCTCCAGTATTGCTTGGATCACTCCTACTGCCAGGACGAGCCGGTAGCCGCCTTCGACGGCCGTCAATGTAACGCCCTCCTGGGCTGCCGCAGGTTTCCACTTGCCTGAGGTGCGTAACGTTACCTCTCCGCCGTCTTTGTCAGCATGGGGCAGGTGAACCAATATGCGATCGGCTTCCACCCGCATGCTCGCGGCCTGTGGTGACGATATCCCGAATTGGCCAAAGCGAACCTCACCAGCGGCGCCGGTCGCCAAGACCTTGACGTCGCCGCGATCTTGCACCGAACCGGCCTCGCCACGGAAGTAGACGTCCCCAGCGGTCGTCTCCGTTTCCTCTTCCGGCAGGAAGCAGTAGTCCGTGCCAAAGTCTCCTTCGATTCTGACGACAGTGCCTTCGCCAAGGGTGGTGAATCGCGGGGCTGCTTCGTCGCGGAAACGTGGGAACATAACGACGAAGTAATCACCGTCGCCATCCAGCCGCAACTGCAGCAGGTCGCGATAGTCCTCGCCCTGCACGCTGTAGTCCACATACCGCTGGCCCATTCGCATGGTCCAGCGCTCGGTGTCTCGCGGGCTGGCAATGTAGTACTCGACGTCGACGTTGAAGCGGCCCACCGCGGTGAAGCGATCTCCCTCGATTGCATGCGCCGCTACCGGTGCTTTCCCAGGCTTGTCTGCTAAGAAAGTCTCCAAGTCCTGCACTTGCTCCCGCGTCCCAATCTTCTCCGATGCGGTCCACATCTGCCACAGCGTGGGCTTACCACCGGCGATCGAATCTCGCAGTACCAGGTAGTTGAGACCGGCGGGACTGTCGTCTTGGACGTAGAGCAAACGGCGGCTCCATTCCATCGGAAATCCGGCCGTCCCACGTACCGGCGGCCAAGATACACAGTTCTTCGGCGTTCCGTACCTACCGCCTTTCCATCCCTTGAGAACGTAACCTGCCGAGAAATAGTCCTGCCGTGGCAACGCACTGAACGTTCCCATCGTCACATCCGTATCGCAGCCAAAGCGAGATTCGTCCCACGGTCCGTCGTCACTCCAGGAAAACTGCGGTATCACGCGCGACATCAGCAACTGATGCCGCTCGGCGTAGCCACCCGGGAACGACCCCGCAATGGGAACGCCGCGTGCAAACCACAGCGCGAGACACCCAAACTCCGATGGGCGCACGCCAGCACCCGTATTGGCGTGCACGATCAGGTAGTTTTCGTGCTCGTCGCCCACGCCGTTGCGGCAGAGCGGCCCCATCTGTGGGAACAATTTCGACGTCCAATCTGGCACTGCCATTGGCAAGGACGGGTCCATGTAGACCGACTCGAAGCCGCCAAGGTGATTCGCGGTGTTCGTTGTGTAGTCGCTACCCGCCCACGCCCACTGCATCTGCTTGGAGTACTGTGGATCGGTGTCGATGGTTGCCTTGGCCATCAGCCCAAACAGGCCCCAGGGCACGCCCGCCGTGGCTCGGCCGATCGGCGGACTCGCTCGCCGGTTCTTGCGTCCTTCCATGGGATCGCGAGGCGTATAGATCTGGGCCAGCCACATCGGCCATTTCTTGAGGTTTTCATTCAGGAACAGGTTCGCAAAGCCGGCCCGCTTGACCGCCACCGCAAAGGACGTCATGGCAAAGGCACTCACTTGCGAGTAGTGCGCACTCTCATACCATTCACCTTCCGGGCCGACTTCATTTAGCCAGATTTCCGCTCGGCTCAGTCCGGGCGCCACCCATTCGCGCGCCAGCGGGTGGTCCGGAATCGCGCACCCGACGATTCCCCTGGCCAGCAGGTACGACAGGCTCATATTCGGGTTATAGGAACGATAGCCGCGCTCGATGTTCCAAGTCGACGGTCGTGCCAGGATGTATCCCAAGAACGCCATCTGCGACCGATACAGGCCTTTGTCCGCGTCGGTGATCAAGTCGGTCCCCATCATCAGGTCGTACAACGCGGCCGCCGTCTGCGTGCTGCGCATCTTGTCGAAGTCGCCGAGCGCCCCCATATGTTGGCGCACCCGCTCGACCAGGCGGACTTTTTTGGATGCTTCCGGATCGCCCTTGGTCCCCAGATAGACTTCGATGGCCTGTGCGTCCTTGTAGCTGGGCACCGGCCGGATTTCTTCCCGCGAAAGGCCATTGGCCAGGCCCACGACGCCCGGATCCGGCACCTCGCGCTGCCAAACAGCGTCTACCTCGTCTGACGACACGAATAGATGCGGGTGCTCTCGCCCGTCCGTCGGCCATTCCAGGATCCAGTCTTTGACCTCGTCCAACGGAGGCCATTCCGCCTTGACCTGAGCAAGGGACATGCGCCGCGCCTCGGCGAATGCCGGCTTGCGGTCTTCGATGCTCCATTTGCGTATCCCCGCCGCGTTGTTCACACGCATAAACACTTTGCCATCGGTCTCGCGATTCACAGGTATCAGCTTGTGCTGCCACGCGGTCCAGTTGCTCATGGTGCCTGCCGCCGCCGGCTCGACCCACGCGCCGGGATCGTGGCTGGCCAACTGCAGCTCGCGCTCACCGTCGCCGATGCGCAGCCGCACCGAGGTCTGCGTCCAAGTGCTCCACCAATCCGCCCACGGGCTCAAGTTGGTTACAAGTTCCTTTTCATAGGCGGCCGGCGGAATCTCCACCCACTCGGCCCAAGATGCGTCCTCCATCTGCGGTCTGTCGCCGTACGCTTCCCGTTGTGCGAACAGGGCGAGTGGCGGGAGACCCTCGCTCAATAGAATGTCTACGCCGTCCTCTGGCCGATCTTCAGCGACATGGGACTCCCAGTACAACCCCGACGCTCCAGCATGCAAGCGAGCCATCAGCTTGACCGAGTTGCCATCATCGTACTGGTAGGTGTATTCCACCTGCCCGAACACCGGTCCGTCTGCCACGAGCTTCCCCGACCAGCCAGTCAGTCTTGTATCGCCGAACAAGCGACTTCCGCCGAACCACGTACCATCGGCCAGGCGCATCGCCGCGACAGGTCCAGGCACGTCAGAGACGGCCAACGCTTGGTCGAATGTCGCGCCGCCAATCCGCAATCGCGCACCAAACCGGGATGTGGTCATCTCTGCTTGGTCGTCAGTTGTCGTCACCGCGAGATCGCCTCGAACACCCGAATCGTTCGACGGTGCCGCCTGGTAGCGGACGGTGTACGCATTCGTTGCGAGCGGCGCCAGATCCGCCACCAGCCACAATTTGGCTGACTTGACCGTCCGCGTCGATGGCCAATACTCGACATCGGAAAGTTGCACGGGCTGCGGTCCGTCCGGACCGCGGAGACTCAGCGAATCCACGTGGCACGCACCCTCCATCGCTTCAAACGAATAGCTCAGCAACTCGTTTGTCCACTGGCGGTTCACGTGTTCCTTCAGCACGATTCGGTGTTCGCCTGCCATCGCCGGCCGACACATCCCCGCCACGATGATGAAACCGAACAACGCGTGCGAGTAAGAAGACTGTGGCATCGTTCATTGCCCCCCTTAAATCAATGCATGTCGTGAAGTAGGCCCACTGTATCCTCTTCGCCGTACGATGGCCCTCCGAGGCCGTCGATTTGGGCAATCCTAACTGCCTCGACGGCCTCGGAGGGCCATCGTACCGGTTTTCGGGATATGCTCCCACCGCTACGGCGGAACGGGCCCGACCGGCCAACGCCCAGGATTATAGCGAAAACCGCGAGACGATGGCGCACTGCTACTTGACGTTTTAGATTAGTGGTATCATGAAAGACAGTCGCTTTTCCACCTCGTTAACGCTATTGTCTTCGAGATGGCGTGTTTTTCACGAAGGAGGTTGGTATGAGACGCTCGCACCTGGTCCGTTTCTTGAAGACGAAAAGCCTGCTTCTGAGCTTGGTGACAGTAGGTCCGTTGCTCGTTGTCATTCTGGGACTCACGGCGTGCGTCAAGCACCCTGTGGGGGATCCGGAAAAAAGCAAAGTTGATCCAAAGTACACGGGCGTCTGGCTGTTTAAGGAGTCAACGGGCGGGGGCTCGCTTCTGGTGATGCGTCCCTACGACTCGCGTACGTACTACGCCAACATTTTCAGCTACGACGGCGAGGGCGAAGAGATTGAACCGTCGGAACGAATGAACTTCAAGGCATGGTTGACGACGATCGGCGGCGCAACGTTCATCACGATGGAACCTATTGGCTGTGCCCTCTTTGCCCGCGTGAGCGAAAAGCCGCCTTACCTGGTCGGGAAGATAAGTCTGGAAGATGGCGCGATTCACTTGCGGCTTGTGAACGGCGACGAGGAACCGGCGGAAAGTGCGAATAACAGCCGCGAGCTAGAGGCCGTGATCGCAAAACACGTTGATTCGGATGCGTTGTATATGGACGATGCGCAGGTCTTCCAGAAGACCAAGGACAAGGCAACGATCAAGGCCATTCTCGACGCATTCCTCCCCGAAGGCTGCGACGAGTGGTAGCGATGCATCCGTTATTGCTCTCTTCTCCCCGGATCCAAAGCTACGGCGCGGCGCTCCTGCTGGCTTGGGGTATTTGCTGGTGGGTGGCACGACGACGTGCACGCAGCTTCGGCATCCCGTCTTGGCACATCGACTGGCTAGTACCTCTTCTGATTGTCAGTACGGCACTGGGAACGCGGCTGGCTGGAAAACTATGCCAGATGTTGTCGGACGGGAACGCCAATGACCGAGTGCTGTTTGGCGGCTTGATAATGGCGACCGGCGCTGCGGTTGTTTGCGCTGCGGTGGTGCGAATACCGCTTGGACGACTTGGGGACGCTTTCGCGTTTTCGCTGCCGCTTAGCATTGCCGCGCTTCGCATCGGCTGTTTTTGCGCCGGCTGCTGCTGGGGCGATATCTGCGTTAACCCCGAACGCCTGGCCGTCGTCGATGATCAGGCTTGGCGCCGACAGGTGCAGACGATGCCGCGAATATCCAACGAGCACTGGCCGGTACGCGTGAGCTTCCCCGCCGGGAGCCCGGCCTACTATCAACATCTCACGGCCGGCTTGTTACCACAAGGCGTCGACCGATCGCTGCCCGTGCATCCGGTGCAGTTGTACGAGTTGGCGGGTTCGCTGGCTCTCTTCGGTGTTCTGCTGCTGGTCGACAGGCGGTTGCGTCGATGGGGCGAGTCGTTCCTGCTGTTCGCAGTTGGATACTGCGTGATTCGATTCGTCATCGAGTGGTTTCGCGCGGACAATCAGCTACTGGTGTACGATCTGACCTTTTCACAGTTGACGGGCGCCGCATGCGCCTGCGTTTGCGTGCTGGTCTGGAGCGTGCGCATCGTATTGGCGAAACGGACGCCGGACTCGTACAACCGACCGAATGCCCGTGTTCACACGAACTCGGTCACACCCGGCATGGCCACTTCGTCCGGCGGCGGTGCAGCGTCCCAGGTATAACGCTCGGGGGCAAGCGATTGCTTGGAGTTCATCGCCTGCTCCCACGTCAGCCGCCGACCTGTGTAGGCGGACATGCGGGCGATGATGGCCATCATCGTGCTCTTGGCCATGTACTCGCCGTTGTTGATGACGTCACCCTTCCGTAATGCCGCGTACATCGCGTCGTGCTCGAGCTGGTGCATCTGGGTCCGCCGTTTGCCCGATGTCCACGGATTGGCTCCGGTGATCTCGAACTTCTGCATATCGCAGCGTCCCTTAGTGCCCACGGCCTCGACGGTGAACCAGTTCGCGCACCCTCGCTGGTGTCGGTCCGTGGCGTGCAGCTTTACACCGTTCTCGTATTCGAACTGGGCCGCAAAATGGTCGTAGATGTGGCCGTATTCGGGTCCGGTTCGAGTTTGCCGCCCGCCGGTGGCCACGCAAGCCACCGGGTACTCGTCGCCCATGACCCACGCCATGCGATCCAACTCGTGGACAAACTGCTCGGTGATGAAATCGCCGCTGAGCCAGGTGAAATAGTACCAGTTGGCCATCTGGTACTGCATCTCGGTCATGCCTTCCTTGCGCGGACGCACCCAAACGCCGCCGCCGTAGCGAATCGTGTTCAATGACGTTATCTCACCGATGGCCCCGTCATGCAGGCGCGCCATCATTTCCAGGCTGTTCGTCTCGTAACGCCAGCACAGCCCCGAAACCAAGCAGAGATTCTTCTCTCGGGCCAACTCCGTCGTCTCCAGCACCGACCGGACGCCCGGAGCGTCGACCGCCACGGGTTTTTCGGCAAAGACGTGTTTTCCGGCCTCGACGCACTCTCGAAGGTGCTTGGGGCGGAAGTGCGGAGACGCCGTCAGCAGTACGATGTCAACGCCGCTGTCGATCACCTTCTGGTAGCCTTCGAACCCATCGAAGACACGATCCGGGGGCACGTCCACTTGATCGCCCTTCTGACCGCGAATGGCCTTCAAGCTGGTCTCGGCCCGATCGCGGAAGGCGTCGGCCACGGCGATCAGCTTGGTATTGGGATCCGCCGTAAGCGCCTGCACGGCAGCGCCCGTGCCACGGCCGCCGCAGCCGACCAGGCCAATCTTCAGTGTGTTCTGCTCGGCGGCATGCGCCGCCCGAGGAACGCTCAACTGAGTTGCCGCACCAGCCCCAATCGCCACGGCGGTCGTCTTGAGAAAGCCGCGACGTGAGTCAAGTGCTTGACAGCCTTTGTTCGAATTCATTTTCTATCTCCGTTGGATAAGTCCCGAATGCCGGAATAACCTGGCCGACCAACGCGTCGCATTATACGCCACTTCCGCGCGCTGCAAAATCCGATGCGTACGGTGCAAAGAAGTTGAGCATCTGAGGGCGGGGATCGACTGTGATTGCAGAGAGCCCGTGTTTCGGGGATATTGGATGAGTGTGAATCGCTTCGCCCAGGGCTAAGCAACATGGCGCCATTAAGCCCAAAATGGACTGGACCAGTCTGCTTCGTCACTGGCATGGTGATGTTGGCCGTTCAGGTGTATGCGTATTTGGATGTAGGTCTCCTTTCATCCTTGCTCATTGGCTGTGGAATTGGGCTGTCATTGGTTGGGGCCGGAGCGTGGTTCTATTACCTGGATGACAAACGATCTCGTGCGAAATCCAATTCCGACAAGGAACTTCCCACCGCCGACGAGTACGAACGGCAGTTCGAAGAAGTCGATCCGGATGCCACCGACGCGTATCGTTAGAGCATCGGGATACGGAGCAAGTGTGGATCACGTCGGCCGGGCAGAGCGCCGTCAGGTGGACCGACTTGCCCAAGTCATGGCGACCGAAAACCCTTGCGCGAGTTCGCGTCCGTGAATCGTTCGTTTCTGCTTCGTTGGCTTGTGATTGTGTCGATGGCGGCAGCCGTCGTGGTGTGCGCACTTGTCTATCTCGGCGAGCAGCCCAGCGAACTCGAGGCGACGGTTCTGAGTGATCTCACCGTGCGGCTTCACGTCGACGACTCGGCAGACGTGTCCGTCTTGAAACTCGTACACCTGTTTGACGCCCTCTCGCATCGGTTGGACTACGCAACGGTTCGTATTCATGACCAGAACGGGTATCACCTCGCCCATATGTCTCGTATCGCTCAGAATCCCAACGACACGGGCGGGAACTGGCGAACCAACCGTGAGTCGTGGCGTTCGTATCCAAAGAAGCCAAACGCAGAGCAGGTCAGAGAGTTCGACTTACTTGACGAGGATTACCTGAAGAGTCGGTACGTCGAGGGGTGGCTACCGCGCCCGACAAACATGACCCATTTTAAGACGCGAAAACTATTGATTCGCGCGGCTGGAGCCCTTGACGAATTCGACCCGAACGAAGGAATCGAAGCAACTCACTTCGCATCCCTTATGGTGCGCCAACGACCAGTCTATGGCAACACGCGATTGAGCAAGTTCACGTTTGCGCCGTTTCACCGGCCGCGATGGTTTGCTGCCGCCGAGGGCATTGAAGCAGTCGAGGGGTACATCGACTCACTTGAAATAGACCTGAAATACGGACGCGAACGAGACCCAGAAGCCACCAAACGCGATCTTGAAACGCTGCGTGCGGTGAAAGATCGCCTTGATACGCTTGAGGATCGCGGTCTCAGATTCTACCTTCTCGCTCGTGACGGCTGACGCCGCATCCCTGGGGTCTGGCGACTTCAGCTTCAATGAGATGGCCACAATACCCCAGGGAAATCGTTCACGGCGTCACCTGACGCGGCAACAGTGAAACGCGACGTTAAGTACCCAGTCACAAATCTTTGGGCAGAACCGATGGCAGAAACCCGGTTCTTTCGGAAAAACCGGGTTTCTGTTTCGCCGGGGAATTATTGCACGGGTGCTTAATTGGCCTGTTCCACAAGATCCAAGTATGCCTGGGCGTAACGTTTTCCGAATTCCCTTATCGACTTCGCGTCGAAATGGACCTTGTCGCCCTTGTGCGTGAATCCGGTTGATGGAACGAACGCCGTGTTCTTCACCTTGTTGGGCAAAGATTCGTGAACTGAATTGACGAGTTCCCGAGCGTCGTCCCATGGCCGGTCCGGAAAGCGTCCGAGTTGGCCGGCGATGAAGGGCAAGTCAGGCGAATCGAACTCGGTGCGAAAACGCTCGATCAGTGTGTGGAGTTTCCCCGCGTAAACCTTCGCCTTTTCGGGCTGGCTATCGCTTTCTCCTTGATGCCACAATACGGCCTTCAGTGTTCCTTTCTGCATTGCGATCTTCGTCCGCTTCAGGGCATCGTCATACGGATGGTTCTTCGTCTGACCGTGGTATCCGCCGGGCTCCCAACTGGATATGGGCGAACCGCCGGCAGCGCAGGGGATCAGACCGATGGTGATGGAAGGATCGCGCTCGGCTAGTGTCATGCCGAACGTCCTACCGAGGCCGACTCCGGCAACCGACTTGTCGAAGTGGATCGGATCTCTTGCGGGTACCCACTCGTTGGCCTTGTTCAGCGTAAACACCCTTGGATGCGGGGTCTTGTCTTCTTCGGCAACTCGGCCTCTGCCGGCCATGTTCGATTGCCCAGCCAACAGGAACAAATGGAACTTCTCCTTCGTTGGTAGACTGGGCGCATCCGCTGGGGATTCTCCACCCAGGCACCAACTCGCCACCAGAAACGGCAACATCAGAGACATCAGTGATCGCATTTGAATTCCCTCCCTTTTGTGACTCACAGGACAGTCGGTTTCGCCACTCGACGACTGTACGTCCGAGACTACCAATTCTAGCGTCTGATACTATAACCGCCAGAATTGCGGTTTGCATGTTGATCAGTGGTTCCGCGGGGTGGAGAATTCTCCTAGTGACGGCCTCGCGTGTTGGCGAACAACTCCTTGCACTGTTGTCACTTTCAGATATGAAGCAGGGGAGTCGGTAAATGGAGCCGAATGTAACAAGGTGGACGGACGCAAGAATAAGGGGCAGAATGATGTTTGCCAAACTGAATCTGACACTTCTTGCCGTTTTCGGGATCGCGGTTGTCTGCATTGGTGCAGCCAGCACGCGGCAGTGCTTGATTGCGGGCGAGGCCGCCGCGCCAAAGGCCGCGACCTCGCTGTGGCAACCGCCGCTGCCGACCGGGGCTGTCCATCGCGTCGGGTGGAAGCCGTTCGCGCATCCCAACCTGCCCATCTCTGCTCTGGCGTGCTCGCCGGCCGGAGATCGCATTGCGTCGTTCGACTCGCGCGGGACCTGCCGGGGTGACAAGCGTGGCTTGATTCGCGTCTGGGACGCCCGCACCGGCCAACCGCTTCGTTCGATCCTGCTGCGCCCGGCGGTGACCTCCCGGAGAGGAAGCTTTGGGCGAATGGTCGCCATTTCGGACGACTTCCGTTTTGCCGCAGCGGCCGTGGACGAGAAGACCGTTGGCCTGTGGAGTCTCGATACCGGTACCGAAGTTGCCCGCTTCGCCGGCGAATCGGAGCCCGTCCACGCCATCGGCCTCAGCGGCGACGGGGCCGTGGTGGCGGCGGGGTACTTCGCTGACCCTTCCGTAGTCGTCTGGGAGACGGACACGGGGAAATGTAAACATACGCTCGGGCTGCCCGGCGACGGATGCTACGGGTTGGCGCTGTCGCCCGACGGTCAATACCTCGCTGCGCTGGACAAGGATCGCCGGGTAACGCTATGGAGCCTTACCGAAGGAAAACTCATTCGCGAAGTGGCCCGAACGCGCGAGTTGACATCGGGCAACCGGCCTCTGACGTTCGGTCCGAACGGCCGGAAGCTCGCGACGCTGATGGGCTTCAGGAATCCGGTGGAGTGCTTCGAGGTGCCCACCGGCAAGCGGCTTTTCGCCATCAAGTGCAGCGAGTTTCCTTACGCCGAAAACGGCCCCGTCTTCTCCCGCGACGGCAAATACATTTCCGCCGCAGGTTGGACGGGCGTGTGGGATGCCGAGACGGGCAAAGAGGTTTGGCGGGCCCCGAAGATCAACCGCGACGCTGATCGGGCCGTGGGTTTCCTGAAGATCGACGACCAGTCGACGGTGCTGGTGGCGGGCGGGGACTCGCGTTATCTGCGGTTCTGGGATTTCAAGACGGGCAGGGAGATGTACTCTCAGCCGGGACACCGGGGAAGGCTGGGCCCCCATAGCGTCGCACTCAGCCCCGACGGTCGGCTGATCGGCAGTTGCTCGTCAGGCGACTGCCGCGTGCGAGTTCGGAATGCGCAGACGGGCGAATTGCTGCACGAGCTGTATCCGGCGGACATGCCCGGATCGGTCACCTGGAGCCCCGACGGGCAACGCCTGTACTCCACTGGCTCGACCAGTGGTTTTGGGCGGGGCGGCTCGTATCTGCACATCTGGAATCCCGTCACGGGCGAAGAGGAAGCCCGCGTGCAGGTCAACGGTGGCCATCCAGTGTGCAGCCCGGACGGAAAGACGGTCGCTCTGAGCGGTGGTGAGAGCATCCTGGTGGTTGACGCCGCCACCGGCCAGACTCGCTTCGCCTTGGCGGGGCAAGGACCGGGGCACGACATTGTCCGAGGATTCACTCCCGACAACCGTCGGCTGATCAGCCAGTCCTCCGGCTATGACCTCAAATCCGGCAGCATGTCGCTGTGGGACCTGCGGTCTCAGAAAGCAATCTGGGGACGCGATTGCCGGCCTGGCAGGACGTCAGCCATCACGGGGGACGCCGCTTTTGTTGCCTACGTCAGCATCGAGGACATGCAAATGGAAACGGTGACCGAGGGTCAGCACCAGCGGAACCGTCCGCGTCTGACGATGGCCGTTACCGTCGTGGACATGGCTGCCGGAGACGTGGCGATGAAGATCCCTCGCACGGCCGAAGATCCTTCGGTGATATGCCTGGCGTTTTCGGCCGATGGGCAACTGCTTGCCATGGGGGACTCGCAAGGCGATGTAACCATTTGGGAACTTGCCGAAGGCCGGCCGGTGCACATTTACGACGGCCACGAGAGTCCGGTTAGCTATGTGGAGTTGCGCCAATCGGACCGGAGACTTGTCAGCGCCGAAGAGGGTGGGACGATCCTCTATTGGGACACCGCGCCCTGTGCCGATGGATTGGAACGCCCCGACTTGACCAATGCAGATCTGGCGAGGCTGTGGGCCGCGTTGGCGGATCCAGATACGCCCAAGGCGTTCAAGGCAACGCTCGCACTGTCTCGCGGTGGTGACAGCGTCGTCGCCTATATCCGCGAGCAACTCGGGGAGCCAAAGCCCCACAAATCCAATGTGGCCGCGCTGATCAAGCAGCTCGATAGCGACCGCTACGCGGAGCGAGCAGCGGCATCGAGGAAGCTCGCCGAGCTGGGGCCGGAGGCGATCAGGGCGATGCGGGCCGCGCTAAAGACAGCGGAATCCGCCGAAATCCGCCAGCGGCTGCGGACGCTGCTGGCGCGTCTTGCCGTCCCAACAAGACAGCAGTCCGATCTGCTGAGGCGGCGTCGCGCCGAGGCGGTTCTACGGCGCATTGGTACGGCCGAGGCCATCGAGCTTCTTGGGAAACTGGATACTGACGACGAAACCAGTGTCCCGCCGCCGGAGCAGCCGGAGGGGAACAGGCTCCAATGACGCGCTAGTTTTAGAGTGTTTCGGTCTCGCCCGGCGCGGCGATCTGGTAGAAGCCGTCTTCGTCGGGTTTGAGCGGTGGTTCGTCCGCGAATGACCGAAGATTATCGATGTTGGCCAACGCAATCTCCGATCCGATGGCCTCGTCCCAATTGACCATCTTACCGGAATAGGTTGCCAAGCGTCCCAGGATGGCGGTCATGCTGCTGGTGGCGCCGTAGTCGCCTTCGTTGTAGATATCGCCGCGACGCAAAGTTGCGAATAGATCGTAGTGCTCCTCTTGATGACCGCCGCCACCACCGGGCCCGTATTTCCAGACCAATTGGCCGCTGGCATCGTAGATCTTGGCGCCGCTGATGTCCGCTCGGCCCTGCGTGCCCTGAACGTGTTCGGAGACGTTGTTCCAGCAACCACGGATGTGACGGCACTGGCTGTACATCCTGGTGCCGCTCGCGTAGGTGTATTCGCAGAAGTGGTGGTCGTAGATCTGGCCGTGTTCCTTGCCCGTTCGCACTTGGCGGCCGCCCATGCCATTGCACTCGACCGGCGGCCCGCCCATCAGCCAGTTGCTCACATCCAGGTTGTGAATGTGCTGTTCGACGATGTGATCGCCGCATAGCCAGTTGAAGTAGTACCAGTTCCGCATCTGGTACTCCAACTCGCTCTGTCCCTTCCTTCGCGGGTGTACCGGGACTCCGGCACCGTTCCAGAAGACGCGCGTGCAGACAATATCGCCGATCGCGCCGTCCTGCAGGCGAGCAATCGTTTCTCGGTACTTTGTCTCGTGGCGCCGCTGCAACCCGACGGCCACCATCAGCCCTTTGTTCTTGGCAGTTTCGTTCGCAGCCAGCAGGCGTCGCACGCCGGGTGCGTCTGTCGCGCACGGCTTTTCCATGAATACGTGCTTCCCGGCGTACACGGCGGCTTCGAAGTGCAGCGGACGAAAACCGGGAGGCGTCGCGAGAATAACCAGATCGATGTCGCAGTCGAGGACCTTTTGGTACCCGTCGAAGCCGGTAAACCGCCGCTCGGGCGGCACGTCGACCAGATCGCGATGCTGGCTTTTTATCTTTCGATAGGCGCCTTGGACTTTGTCCGCAAAGACGTCGGCCATTGCAATCAACTTGACCGGTCCGTTTGGCTTGACATCTTCCTGCGTGGCCGTATTCAGTGCCTGCACCGCAGCATCCGTACCTCGACCTCCGCACCCGACCAGGCCGATCTTGATCACGTCGCTGCCGTAAGCATGGGCTGCCTGGGCGACGTTCAGTCCGCCCGCGATGGCTCCGCCGGTTACCCAAAGCGAAGAACGCTTGATGAAGTCGCGTCGTGATGTAGCAGCGGATTTCTCCGCCTTTCCCAGGCTCATGTGAGCATTTCCTCGGAGGTCCACGTGGTCGATGGTGAACTGTGGCACTTACCTAGCCTAGCGTTTCCGCGTCGCAGATTCAAGGAACAGCTTTTTTCGGTTGTGATGACTCTTCCTTATGTGTCTCGTGGGTGGTAAGGTAGTGGCATACATTGCCATGTCGGGAGGTCACGCTGATGGCTTCCGGTTTCTACAATCGCAAAGTGAGCGCTGTCGAGTCGGCTATCGCGTTTTCATTTCTCGGACTAGGCTTTGCGCTATTCGCCCGCGATCGCACGGACTCGCTTGCCCAGCAATTCTTCTTCTTCCTTTTCTGGCCTGCCTTCGTTGGACTATGCGGTTCCTTCGTGCATTTGATGTTTCCCCTGTGGTCACGGAACAGGTTTTCCTCTCCCCGACGCGCACGGATAGCCCGCATCTTGCAGATTATCATTGGAATTGGAGCGGGATTTGTATTCGTCGGCTTACTGGTATCCAAGTTTTCCTCCGACCATGCCTACGACTTCCATCCTGCACTTGTGGTGTTGGGGATAGGGAGTTGGATCGTGGTTTTCTCTATCGTAACGGGCGGGATAATCGGGCTCGTGGTTGAGCTACGAAAACCACGACGCTCGTAGGCGATCCAATAACTCGCGTGCCAAACGCGAAGAATCCGTTTTCAAACGGTATCACTACCCTTTCTTCGGCTCGGATGCCGGAAATCGTTGCGACTCATAGGTTTTCGCTTGCTCATCCTCCACTCGAACGATCAGGCATGATGCTCCACAGGTCTGCTCAGCAAGCCGAATTCCGTCGCGCGGGCCAACGACCGTGATGGCGGATGCCAAGCTGTCGGCGGTCGTACAATCGCGAGCCACTACACTTACGCTGCTTCGATCGGTCGTGCCAATACCAGTCCGAGGATCGACGATGTGGGAATATCGGTTGCCTGCGATTTCCACGAACTGCCAAGCGTCGCCCGACGTGGCGATGCCGCAGTTGGCCAGACGCAGAAAACGGCTTGGCGGATCGCTCGCCGCAAGCGGCGCAATTCCGATTCGCCATCCGGTTTGGCCCGGCGGACCCTCGCTCATGGCAATATCGCCGCCCGCGTTGACCAGAGCGCGGCAGATTCCCAGTTTTCGCAATGTCGCGATCGTCTCGTCCGCGGCGAATCCCTTCGCGATGGCACCGAAATCCAGTCGCATGTCCGGCACGAGCAATTGCGCGGTCCCTTTTTCAGAATCAAGCCGGACGTGTCGATAGCCGGTGGCAGCCAGAGCCTGCTGGAGCCGCTCTGCCGAAGGGAGCTCTTTGCGGCGTCGAGCTCGCCTCCATAGCCGGCTCAGCGGACCGACCGTTACGTCGAATGCCCCGTCAGCCCGCTCGCTCAAGCGGAGCGACTGTTCCAGCACGATTCCCATTTCCTTGCTCATCTGGACGGGACGTTCCATGGGCGCGGCATGACTCAGCCGGTTGGCTTCGCTGTTGGAGTCGTAGTCGCTGAAGATCCCGTTCAGTTCCTCGACACGGGCGAACGCCGCATCAAACGCTCGTTGGGCACTTGTCGCGTCAGACGCGTACAGCGTGATCTGGAACAATGTGCCCATCGAGGGGCGAGATGCCTCGTAACGCTGCAAATCGCCGTCGTCAGCGCAAGCTGCTCCTAGGATTACCGCGAGGATGGGAGGAACCAGCAAGGTGACTCTCCGTAAGGTGCGAGCCAAGTTTCCCCTCGATACTATTTCTTTTCCAGTTCCTTGATCGCGTTGGGCAGGTCCTTGTCCACGAGGCCCAGAACGCCGCGGCCTTCCTGCAGGCGGTTATCGACGCCTTCGGTGATGTCTTCAGCGTCCGCCTTCCAGAATTTCTCCTTGTCCGCTCGCGCGATGTCTTCTTTCAACGGACGGATGATTCGGAAGCCGATACCCCGCGTCGGGTCGCTGGTAAACCACCATGGGCTGTACGGCAAGTTCGGGTCTTCCTGTTTCCACGGCTCCTCCTCGGAGCCCAATCGGAAGGCAGAACGGCAGTTCTCGGGATCGTCTTCCCACGAACCGCCTTTGACCACGCGTTGGACGAGTTTCGTGGGCCACACGATAGCGTCGGCAGCCTTCAACGACTTACCGTCGAACTTCTCATAGCCGTCTTCCAACAACTGATCTATGACCCATTCCGCGACATTGCCATGAATGTCGTGCAGGCCCCACGGGTTGGGCTTCTTGCCACCGACTTCGTGCGGCGCGTCGTCCGAGTTGTCGTAGTACCACGCGTAGTCGTCCAGATCGTCTGGATCGTCGCCGAAGTGATACGCGGTGGTCGAACCGGCGCGACAGGCGTATTCCCATTCGGCCTCCGATGGCAGGCGGTAGAAGTGGCCGGTAGTGCCGCTGACCCATTTCGTGTATTGCCGGGCAGCATATTGGGTCACGGTCACGGCGGGAAACTTGGGATCTTCGCCGAATTCAAAGGTGAAGCTCGGGTCGTACAACTCGGTCGGCGCTGTGATGGCGTCGATCACATTGTCGTCCGTTACGGGACGCATCTTGCGAACCTCGAATTCCTTGAAGATGCCGTACAACGCCATGTACTGCTTGTATTCAGCCCAGGTGACCTCGTACTTGCCCATCCAGAACGGAGCAACCTCGACCTCGAATTGCGGCCCTTCGTTATCCTGGCGATCCTCTTCCGAATCGGGGCTGCCCATCGTGAACTTGCCACCGGGTATGGGGACCATTTCGAACGTCGCTTCCGTCCCAGGTATGGTCATCTTGTACGGAACCATGTACCCCTGATCGGTTTCCACGGATCGTCCTTCACTGGGAGCGGCATCGGCCAATCCGACGATGCCCTCTGCCAACGCTCCGGTCGTGGCGCAAGTGAGAAAAAGTAAAAACAGGCAAACTGGGAAGATCTGGCGCATGTTGTCTCTTTCCGTCTTCTGAACTTTGGGCTATTGGAACGACTATCTATCCAAAAACCGGGACGGGCGTGGGCCAGTCCCGGCTTCAGGGAGGTTTCCCTCTGCTTACAGTTTAGTAGTCGTCCGGCTGGATGTCGACCGGCAGTTTGGCGAGAAGGAGCCCCTGGACATAGTCCAGCACCATCGCTGCCACGTCAGCCTGGAGGGTCCGGGCCAGGGCTTTCCAGCCGGGAACGGCGTTCACCTCCAGGACGTACAGTTGTCCACCTCGGTCAGGCAGAATATCCACTCCCGAGAAGGGTGCGACTACCGCTGCCGCGGCGGATCTAGCGAGGTCGACGAGCGTATTGTCGGGTTCAATCGGCTCGGTGGTCGCTCCGAGGCTGACATTGGTGCGCCAGTCGTTCGAGTTGAGCCGTCGCATAGCCAAGACTCGATCGCCGATCACCAACAGCCGAATATCGAATCCCTGGTGGGGGAGAAACTCCTGCAGATAGATCACGGCGTCAAGTTGTTCGAGCGTTTTGAAAACGCGCAACGCAATCGCCTCGTCTTCGACTCGCGCGATTCCACGGCCCTCGCTGCCAAACAAGGGCTTTACGACCACATCGCCGCCCAGCCGACGGAAGCCTTCCATCGCTTCGTCCACACTCTGGCAGACCATCGTGCGGGGCGTGCGCAGTCCGGCCGCCTGCAGCTTTGCCGTCGCCAGGTACTTGTCCACCGCAGCTTCGATCCCTCGCGGCGGGTTTAGAACCACCACCCCCGACCGTTCGAGTTGGCCCAAGGCGTCCATGCGGAAAACGACCTGTTCCAGCGAGCCGGGAGGCATCGTGCGAACCAGGACCGCGTCGAAGTCGCTCAGGTTGTGTCGGCCGGACGTGACGCGTGGGGCGCCTGTTGCGTCCATGCTCACAGAGATTTGGTCGAATGCGGCGCAGCACACTTCGTGACGGCCGCCGGCCGCCCGGCGCAGATCCTCCAAATACCAGCTATTGGGTGACGAGAGGACAAGCAGCCGCATGGCCTTACTCCGAGAACGATTGGCGTATCACATCCGGACACAGTTCACCAAAACGGAACGTGCGGCCCGTTTCCAAGTTGATCAGAGTAACCTGCGCTGGGCTGAACAGCAGCGGGTCGATCTTGTAGAAGTCGTGGTCGTATTTCTCGAATACCTGGCCAAACGGCTGGCCGTGGTCCGCGGACGAACTGCTCGGGATCTGCATTCCGAGTTCTTCCAGTGTCGCATCCTCGGCGCGAAGCCACAGCGTGACTTCGCCGCCGTACAAGACTGCGTCGTTCGTCCGCCCGATGCCGACCAGATCGTCAGCAGCCACCGGCGGCAGTGGCGCCACGCCGAAACCGCTTTCCACTTGGGAAAGATCGAATCCCAACTCGTGCATTTTGTGCAAGCATGTCTCTATCGAACGGGCGACCACCTGAATCGTGCCCGCGATGCTGGACGTGGGAGCGACCAGCAACGTGAGGCAGTGGGATTCGACACGACATTGCTGGGCGATTTCGCTGCAGACTTCCGCAGGCGGAAGCTCACCGCTCTCCAGAACGCCAACGGCGTGCGAAGCTTCTTCGCGAAAACCGATGCTGTTAAACAACTCCTCGCGTCCCCGCGCAGCTCGCATCGGTCCCGAGCCCATTGCGAAATATCCGCCCCCGGCAATCTGCCAACCTGCGTATTGCGAAGCCATGCAAGCCGCAACCGGCTGGTCGGTGCGAACCTGGACAGCAGGCCCGGGCCATAGATCGGCACCTCCTGGTACCAGTGAAACAGACCCCAGGCCGGACATGCACACTTCCGCCATGGCCAAGCCGGCTTTCAGACCTCCGACGACGTTGACGCCGCAGTCGATGATGCGAGTTGCGTCGTCCCGGCTCGAAACGGCGACGCGCATCTCCGCGGCATTATCGACGAATTGTTCGCATAGCCCGACGGCTCGTTCGTTCAGGTTCATGGGAATCCGGGAATGGCCAACACGTTTCAATCAATGCCAGAAAGGATGCCAACGAATGAAGGGAGACGACGAATTGCGATCACGACCCATTCGTCGTCTCCCTTCATTCGTTGAATCCCATGAGTCACAGCGACAAGCTCAATCTACAGCGATGTGAGCTACGCGGCAATGAGCCAAGCCCGCCAAGCATCTTGTCGACCACAAGTCAACTCGTAGAATGCCACTCGATGGTCTTTCTAACGGAGGTGGCCGTTGCCCAGTCACACCATCGAGAACTACGTCAAGACGATCTACCGCATCTGCGTGCGCCGAGATAACCGGCCTGCGGCGACCGGAGAGGTGGCCGAGGCATTGGACGTCTCTCCCGGCACCGTGACCAGTATGCTGATTACTCTGAAAGACGCCGGCCTAGCCGAATATAAGCCCTACGAAGGCGTCCGACTGACCGAAGCGGGGCGGACCTTGGCACTTCGCGTGCTGCGCCGGCATCGGTTGATCGAACTGTTTCTAGCGACGACGCTGAACCTGACGTGGGACGAAGTCCACGACGAAGCCGAGAACATGGAGCATGCCGCCAGCGATCTCCTGGTGGATCGGATCGACGAGTATCTCGGTTTTCCGGACGCCGACCCGCATGGCGATCCCATCCCGCGCGCAGATGGGACGGTGGCGACAACGGCCGGGCGTAGCTTGGCGAAATGGAACGTGGGCGACGAGTTCCGCCTGGTACGCGTGCTGGACCAGTCGCCCGAGTTTCTCCGCTATCTGAGCGACGCCGGGTTGTCTTTGGGCGCCGAGGGTTGTGTCTCAGCGAATCATAAGGCCGCGGGCATTGTCAGTGTGTCGGTCGCCGGCAGCGAGAGGACCTTGGCACTCGAAGTAGCCGAGAAGCTGTTGGTAGCGCCGCCGGAATCCCTCGACTAGCGTTGCCTGGCTGGGACGGGGCTACACGATCTTCACTGTGATAGTATGGGCATACCCATCAGTGGCCAGATCAACCATACGAAAAACGTCAGTACGATCATCAACACGAAACTGGCGGGAATCCCATACATGAAGAACTCGCCGGAGGTGAACTGCCTGCTTTCGTAAGCAATGGCATTGGGTGCCGCACCCACTAGCAGCAGGAACGGCATCCCAGCGGTAACCAGCGAAGCATACAGAATGACTTCCGGTGCCACGCCCAGGTACGGGGCAAGGACCAAGGCCACGGGCAATACAATCGAGATCGCGGCCACGTTCATGATGAGATTCGTCATCACCAACATGAAGAGAGCAACTCCCATGATGAACACGAGCCACGGAGCGCCCTCAAAAAGCACCAGCCACTGGATGGCCAACCATTCGGCAGCCCCCGTTTCCCAGAGACAGAAACCGATGCTCATGGCCCCGCCGAACAACAAGATGATATTCCATGGAATCTTCTCAAGGTCTTCCAGCGTAAGGATTCTGAACACGAAGAACAGGATTGTTGCCGACAGAATCACGGCGCTCTTGTGCAGGTGCTGTCCTAACCAATCGGGCACAAACTGCCGCGAACTCATCACCGCGATGGCGCCTAGAATGATGACCAAGGCAACGATTTCCGTTCGCGTAATCCGCCCGAGTTTCGCGTAGAGTGACTTTGCCCGTTCCCGGAGACCGGGGATCGTGGATTTCTCGGGCTTGAAAACGACCAGGCAATAAAGCCACAGCACTATCGTCATCACGACGCCCACGGGCAGCATGTACCACGTAAGCTCGAAGAACGAAATGTCTCTCCCTACGATTTCTCTGAAGAAACCGATGGCCACTGCTCCGCGCGCGGCTCCTAGCAAAGTAATGATGCTGCCGGCACCTGCAACAAAAGCCATTCCGATGAACAGGCCTTTGCCGAACTTCGTCGGCTCGTCGTCGTCCGTGTAAAGAGCGTAGACCGTCATCAGCAGCGGGTAAATGGTCGCGGCCACGGCCGTGTGTGCCATGATCAAGGTCAATCCTGCCGTGATGACGAAGCAACCCAGGTAAATCATACTGGTCCGTTCGCCCACCACGACCAGCATTTTGTACGCCATTCGCTTGGTCAGCCCCGTCTTGGAGAAGACCATGCCGAAAGTGATCGAGCCGAGAATGAACCAAACCGACGGGTCCATGAAATCGCCGAATGCCACCTTGGCCGTTGACAGTTGCTCCAACACCGAACCTGTTACGATCTCCTCTTTCTTCACCACGCCCTCGGCTACGTCTATCACCACTTTTGCAGGTCTGATCAGGAACAGGACCTGGATCGCGCCGATCGTGATGCTGGTAACGCCAATGGGCACGACTTCGAACACCCACCACGTAGCCGCCAGCAGGAACAGGGCCAACGCGGCCTTGCCCTGGTGGCTGAGTGCAAAATGCTTCTGTTCGGGATCAATGGCGTCTGGAAACGAAGGGCAGAAATAGACGATCGCGAACAGGGCGACCCCCACAGACATCCAGAAGTACTTCTTGCCGTCGACCCACTTGGTCTTCTTCGCCAACCGAACGCTGGAATCCGAGGCGGATGTGTTACGGTGGTCATCTTTCCGTGTCTGGTCGTTCATCGTCGTAGCAGCTTTCCTGGGAGACTGGTGGCAGGAGGGACTCAGGAACTCAGCAAGAGGGCGATTTCGCTCAGCACATCCACCGAACGAACTACACCGATAACGCGGCCGTCCCTGACTACAGGGAGCAGGCTGGCGTTCTGTTGGACCATTTCGTAGACGGCCTTCATCATGTGATCGTCATGATCGATGGTGGCCGTGATCGGGCTCATATATTCCTTCACCAAGCGTTCGGAACGACGGCGCATGCCCTCCACGGTCTTGTCATGGGAAAGTTCCGAGAGGTTTGGATCCACTTCTACGTCGAACAGCTTGCGTCGGTATCTTAGCGACCCGCCGCCCAGGAATCTCGGCTCGAGTCCCCGCATGATATCCCGACGTCTGAGCATTCCCCGGAGGTCGCTGAAGCCATCGTCGAAGACGAGAGCTACCCGAGGAAGAGTCGACTGTTTTTGCTTGACGATCTGCACTGCCATCTCCATGATGGCATCGCGAAGCGTAATCGTTTCGGGAATGCACGGGTACTCTTCAAGAGGAACCATGACATCTTTCGCGAGCTTATCGATCATCCCACGTGTCTTTCAAAGCCTGCAAGCCACCCGCGGTCTGTGTGCCGGGCAAGGCTATTCCCGTCACCGCATACCTCGACTCCGCGTCCTCTTCTGGCATGCATTGATCTGTGGTTCTTTGCGGAAATCCCAATAGTAATCTACAGGGCATATCCGAAGCAAGCATAAGCCGAACGATCCGACGACGTAATTCCAAGACGGTCCGCTACACGTGGCAAGAAACGGAAAGCCGGGAGATCCCTTGTTCCTTGCCTGTCAACACGTTATCCTCAGAAATTGACACAGGGGGGCGATTCGCCATCGCCGGAAGTGCGTCATCGCCGATACCCTCGTGGTTGCCCCCAATCTCTCACGACCGCCATCGCGACAACGCATCTTTGATCACTTTTTCACCACCTGCTGGTCAGGAGGTCTGTTCATGACATGCGATCGAGTTTTGCTTGTAGACGACGAAGAGTCTTTCGTCGCAGCTCTTGGGAAGCGGCTGAACGCACGGGGACTCCGTGTCGAAACGTCCCTGAGCGGCGAGGACGCTATCGCCAAGGCAGAACACCATGCGTTCGACGTGATCGTTCTGGATCTTGCCATGCCTGGCATGGACGGAATCGAGACTCTGAAGCGGTTGCGAGAAAGAGACCCAGACCTGCAAATCATCCTGCTGACCGGGCACGGGTCGATCGAAAAGGCGGTCGAAGCCACCAAGTTGGGCGCGATGGACTTTCTCCAGAAACCCGCGAGTTTGTCGGATCTGCTGGATCTGATCCGCGAAGCCGGCGTGCGAAGGGCCGTCTTAGTGGAGAAACGCGCCTCGGATCAGGTTGCCGACCTCATCCGTAAGAAAGGGTGGTAGGGCACGGGTGCGGGGCAGGAACGAGCATGTCTAGATCCACCATCGATCCAAAGATTCTCTTCGAAGATCGCCCGGTCGTCACAGCCGTAATCGGCGGGGGCAGCGGCTGCGAGGCTATCTTGCGCATGGTCCACGAAGATGCGTTGGGGCGATTACGAATGTCCATCCGGGGCGTGGCGGACACCAATTCAAACGCTCCGGGGTTGTGTTATGCGCGCGAGATCGGAATTGAGTTGGTCGCCACAGATTATCGGGAACTGTACAAGATTCCCGATCTCGGTCTGTTGATCGAATTGACCGGTTCTGACGATGTGCGGGACGAGGTCGAACGGACGCGTCCCCGGCACGTCAGATTGATCGACCATTTCGGTGCGCGGCTGTTCTGGCAGTTGCACAAAGCCGAAGAGGCAATTATCGAACAACGCACGGAGATGCGCGAACGCGTACAGTCCGAGCGGGACTGGATCACCCAAATCTTCGACTCCATTCCCGACGAAGTGGTCGTCGTCGACACAGACATGGTGATCCAGCAGGCCAACGCTTCTTTCTTGAAAAACAACGGCGTGACCATCGAACAAATCCGCGGTCATTGCTGCTACGACGTGCGACAGGCGGTGCGCGGCGATTGCCAAGTGGCGGTGGAGAACTGTCCCTTCATCGACGTGGTGCGCAACAAGGAGAAAAAGAGCCTCGTACGCAAGCAGTTCGACGAAGAGGGGGAACCACGATACACGGCAATCGTCGGGGCGCCCTTGTTGGACTCGGAAGGGGAACTCGCGGGCATGATCGAGATGACCCGAGATATCACCCATCGGATCCTGTTGGAGGAAGAACTCAAGGCGACCGAGGTCCGGCTTCAGCAGTTCTTGGAGATGGCCCCGCTGGCAACCTACGTGAAGAACCGGCAGGGACAATACGTCGAGGTAAATCCAGCCACCTGTGAACTCCTGGGCCTGCCAAAGAGCGAAATCATCGGCAGGACCGACCGAGAGATCATGCCCAAGGAGACTGCCGCTATCTTGCGTGCAGGAGACCGCGAAGTCCTGCACAAGCGAAAGCAGTTCAGCAACGAGTCCGCAGCGCAACTTGGCGGTAAGAAGGTATTCCTGACCACGACCAAGTATCCCGTGATCGACGCCGATGGGAAGGTGACGGCCATCGTCGGGATGTGGCGAGACGAAACGGCACGCAGGAAGGCAGAGCAGGAACTCGAACGCACGCGGGAGTATCTGCAGAACATCCTCGACAGTTCCTACGTAATCATCGTCACCACCGATCTCTACAGGCGGGTCGTGTCCTTCAATCGCGGGGCAGAGGCTTCGCTGGGCTATGAAGCCGACGAAGTCATCGGCAAACCGGCCAGCATGCTTTACCGATCGCCGGAGGAGCGCGAGACCCTCGTGCGGCCGGTTCGCAAGGGCATCGCGGTTGACGACCATGAAGGCGTGTTGGTACGCAAGGACGGCACAGAGGTTCCCGTTTCGATGACTCTTTCCCGGCTTACCGACAACGCCGGAGAGGCCATTGGGACTGTGGAGGTTAGCCGAGACATTTCCCATCGCAAGGCGTTGATGAGTCAGGTCATTCAATCCGAGCGTCTGGCAGCCGTCGGCCGATTGGCGGCCGGCGTGGCCCACGAGATCAATAATCCCCTTGCCGCGATCGCCGAAGTGGCCGGCTACCTGGAGGATCTTCTCGGCGGAATCATCGAAGTGGACCGCGAGAAGCTGGATCAGGAACTCAACGAAGGGCTTGCCACAATTACGGCCCAGGTGAATCGCTGCAGCAGCATCACCCACCGCCTGCTCGGTTTCGCCCGCAAAAGCGAGGCACGCGTGGAGGTCGCGGACGTCAACGAGGCGTTGGAGGAGATCCTGCCGTTCCTGGAGAAGGAAGCACGCTTGGCGAACGTGC
>JADHUC010000093.1 GCA_016784735.1 Pirellulaceae bacterium
TCGTCCAAGTACCACTCGCCGGGCGAATCCAGTTCCTCGAAGAGATTCCGAACGAAATACCGATCGCCGGGCCGGATCTCGTACGACGCGTTGCCGGCCAGCGTCATCGTACGCGAATCGCGATCGAGCGACTTGATGCGCAGGATGTTGTTCCACCAGTTATAGCGTGGGAAGATCATCACCTCGGCTTCCGTCGAACGGGCCCAATCGTGCAGATCGTCTGGTTTGACCCTCAACGTACGCTTGTCTTCGCCGGGAACCTTCGCCCACACCGAGACGTCTTTGCCGTCGACGTAAGACCAACCACCGGCGTACGGGTTCTTCGGATCATGGTTGGGGAACCGAGCCAGATGCTGACGTTTGCCGTCGAAGAACAGTTGACGGAAATAGACGCCGCGGAGACCCTGGCTGCCTACGTCTGCCTTGAGGATCTTGGCCTCGTGCGGCGCGAAACCTGCGATCTGTCGTCCGCCAATGAGCACGGGCTGCTCATCCTGGTAGGCTCGGTATTCGACGCGTGCATCCGCCGTACCCGAGTCCTCGGCCGAAAGCGTGAAAGCCTCCTTCAGCGAGTAGATTCCTTCGCGCACCAAAACGGTGAAGCCGTCCTTCACACCGTCAGCCTTTCGTCTGCGGATCTCGTCACGAGCCCGAGCCATGGTGGCAAACGGGCCATCCGACCTTTCAGCCTTTGGTGACGATATCGTCCCCGACCACGTGTCCTTGCCATCAAGTGCAACGTAAATGACCGAGTCGGCCCGGGCATCGGGTGCCAATCCCAACAAAAGAAGCTGGACGGCAATGCACATGGAAAGTGGAAGAGTCGTTGAGAGTTTCATAGGAGGAACCTATTTCGGCTCAAGGTTGGTCTTTGGGTCCGCTGTTGAGTGGGGGCTCCAGTATATCTCACAACTAGGGAGGGCCCTCCGAAGTCCCTCGATGCCTTCCTCCGTGACGTGTGTGCCATTGAGGTCCAGATGCCTGAGTTTTGTCAGTGCTTTGATATTCTCCAGCCCAGCATCCGTGACTCGCGTCTCGCTAAGATATAAGCATTCGAGGTTCGTCAGCCCCTTGATGTGCTCGAGCCCAGCATTCGTGACTTGCGTGCCCGCAAGCCCCAGCCAATCGAGCCTTGTCAGTGCTTTGAGCCCCTCCAGATGAGCGTCTGTTACTTCCGTTCCCGAAAGATGCAGTAAGTTGAGGCTGGCCAACTCGTTGACATGCTCCAACGCTTTATCGCCACGTTCAACAGATCCTGCACCAATGACGTCCGAGAAGAAATCTACGCCAACCAGTCTCCTCAGCCATGCAGGGGCAGGCGGTTCTGCCCGCATCGGCATACCTCCACCCTCGGTGCGGTGGTAATCATACAATACCCAGCCTCCCGCGTTCCCGATAGCCTCCACAGCCTTTCTCTGCCTCTCTGCTTCTCGCATCTTGAAACCAAACCAACCCATCGGCAGGCTTAACAACACGACCACGATCAGCAATGTCCGCAGGCTGAATCGAAATCGGCGGCGCCTGGTAGTGGATTCGGGCATGGCAGCAATGTCCCTTCGACCAAAGCGGACGATATCAGTTTACCATGTTTCGTCCACCGGTAGGAAGAAAGCATCGTCTTTGGCTTTGCACAAAGTTGATGCATCGGAGACAATCTGCTGGTAGCTGGAGGAGTCGTTTGCTTCAAACTGATTGGAGGAGAAGAAATGGCGCCAACCAACCGCATGCGTCGCTTGCTCTGGATCGCACGCTCACACGAAAGAGTCCCGTGGCCGTCGTGCTTCCTAATGCTAATGGTGCCGTTGTTGACCTGGTCCGCTTTGGCCACTACCGCCCATTTGGTTGCCGGCGAACCGCCCGCCGATGAGGCAGTCGTTGCCGAACGGCAGGCGTCCGACAAAAAAGAGGAAAAGGCCGCCAAAGTGCCAAAGAACGCCTTCTTCACCGCGCTCGTCGTCGACGCCGCGACTGGCGAGCCGATTCCCGAGTTCATAGCCCTGGCCGGTACCAGTCACATGGACGACATCGGTTGGCAGTGGCAGTCGCACACGATCCATGCGTTCGCTCATGGCAAATTGCAGTGGCCGCCACCGGGTCGGCGCGGGTATCGCGAGCAGGTGCTGCGCGTGGAGGCCGAGGGATACAAGCCGTTTCTTACGCCGCCCATCAAACAACTGAGCGGAGAGGAGGCACCGCTGCATGGCGGAACCCCCGGCGGCGCCCGCGACCTGCCAGGTCCCTACGTTATCTACGGTCGTCCCGGCCAGCCGGGGACACTGGACATCCGTCTTGAGCGCGATCCCGGCGTAGCCGGTCGCGTCATGACTCCCGCAGGCGAACCGGCTGCTGGAGCGCAAATCGCCGTGGCCACGGCCGCTCGCACTGTTCGCATCAAAGATGGGAACATCCCCCTTCGCCCGCTTGAGCCCGATGCCAGCCGGCGTGACCGATGGCGCCGACCATTATCGGTCACCGCCGACGGGCAGGGGCGATTCAAATTGCCAACGGAGATATCGCCCGCCGCGGTGGCAATTGCCCATCCGGCGGGATTCGCGGCGATGTCGTTCGAGGATCTACTCGACGGGTCCGAAGTGATCCTGGAGCCGTGGGGCGAGATTGAAGGACGCCTGATGTGGGGCGATGTTCCCGGTGTGGGCGAGACAATCGACATCGGGGCACGGACTCGCGTTGGCAGGCAGTTTCATTTGATTCTGTCCATGCACGAATCGGTCGAAACGGACGCACAAGGTCGTTTCCATTTTAGGAAAGTGCCACCCGGACTGGCGCAAGTGTCCCGCGTCATGCGGCCGGCCGGTACAGACGGCGCCTCGTATCGTCCGATTCAGTTTGTCGAGGTGAATGCCGGCAAGCCAACACCGCTCGTATTCGGCGGCAAGGGCCGGCCGGTGATTGGCAAACTCAGCGGCCGTGACAACTGGAAACAAGTCAGGATCCGCCTCGCACCGAATGCACCGCCAATGGGCTTCATGTCGGGTGCGAAGGATCCCACGTGGGCCGCATATGGCCAGTTCCTCAAATCGCCGGCAGGCAAGAATTACGTGAAAAGCGACATTGCCGTCATGCGCGACGGGAGTTTCCACATCAACGATGTCCCGCCCGAAACGTACCAGTTGTTTGTTGACGAAACCCGCGAAGACGGCAAGACAGCACGAATCGGCTACAGCAGATTCACCATCAAGACCATTCCGGGCGGCGAAAGCGACGAGCCGTTCGAACTGGAGACAATCGAGGTTCGACCGCGAGCAGACCCCTGACAAACCCGGCGGTTGTGTCAAATGTCGTTTTCGTGAAACGGCGGGTATCCAGGATCTGTGTCACCAAATTGACATTATGTCATTTTGGTGAAAAAACGGCGTGTCGTGCGGTAGACACAGAAAATGCAAAGTGTCGTTTCCGTGTAACGATTTCGCTCTCCTCGGCTAATGCTGGACGACACTCCACTCTTTCGATACGCTAGACATGTGTCGGAGAGGCTTTAGACCGCCAGCCGTTTATCCCATGTCAGTTCATGAGGCACCGTCCCGTCAGAATGCGCGGGATGGTCAGGGAGGTGATCATGCGATGCTTGTTCGTTCTAATGGCCGTCATGACTGTGCCGGCACTCGTCTTTGCCGCAGACGACAAGGGGCTCGGTCGGCCTGTCGAGATTGATAGCGAGAGCGGCGCTGAAGTCTACTTGTTGGGCGCCGAAGAACGGCCTGCGGACAACATCTATGGCGAACAACCCTACGGCGATGCCACGGGCCGCCGAATCGCTATCCGTTACTATCCCCTGCCGAACAAGCCCGGCGGCATCAATATCCTGGATCTGCAGGACGGATCGAACCATGAGGTCCTGTCCGGCAAACCGCCTTTCCCGGCGTTCCATGCTTGGGGCGAGTGGCTGTATTACGCCCAGACCGTCGAGGGCAAGAAGATGCTGCGGCGCTGCAACTACCTGACGCTGCAGGTCAAGAATGTCGCCGAATTGCCTCCGGACCGCGGCAGTTACAGCTATGGCACGGTCTCACCCGATCATCGCTACTATGCCGTGAGCGTTCGAGCTCCGGAGGGCGGACCGTCCAAGGTGCATCTGCTGGACATCGAGACGAACAAGTGGTGCGTGCTGCTCGACAAACCCGGCTATCACGCGAAGCACGAGCAGTTTTCGCGCGATGGTCGTAACCGGGTACTGATTCAATTGAACAAGCTGCCGGATGTGAAGGTAGTGCTGCTGAGCGAGTTGGAGATCGGCGGCACCGAGAAGCCGTTCCCCGCCGATCAGCCCTACACACTGCGTCCCACGGGCCACGAGGCTTGGATCGGCGACACCAGCGGCATTTTCTTCTCCACGGGCTCCAACGCAACGACGAAGGGGAACATCTGGAGCGCCAAGGTCGGCGATGCGAAGCCTCGGCTCGTGCACGAAGGCAAACGCTTTGGGCATGTCAGCGTGTCGCGCGATGGGAAGTACTGGATCGGTGATACTGGCGAGAAGGGCATTCCCATCTACATCGGCAGCTTCGCGACGGGCCGCTGCCGGCGGGCCTGCTTCAGCCGCACGGAGTACGACGGCAAGCAGTGGAGCCACGCGCACCCGTACCTGACGGCGGACAACAAGTGGCTAATCTTCGGCGCACGGCGAAACGGCCACCCGCAGACACACGGTGCGAAGCTGAAAGACGGATGGCTCGAGGCGTTGTAGAAGCGGCGTCGACCCAATACACCGGACCTACCGCTTCCGCTCGATCGCCCTTTGGTAGTCCGCCATTTCCGTGGCGGCCAACAGGGCCATCGCACCACCCCGCGCATCGTGACCTAGAATTGCCGGGCGATGATAGTAGTCGGTCAGCGTCTCTTGCTTGCCGGTTCCCGTACAGACATCGACCAGGCGTCCGTCAGGTGCGATTCTGGCGCGGATTGCATGCCAGCCTTTGTCGATGACCGGCCCGTAGGTCTCTGCATCCAACCAGCCTTTACGGACGCCCCGGCACAGGGCGAATGTGATCATACACGTGCAAGAGAGTTCGCGGTATGTGTCGGCGCGATCGACGACTTGATGCCAGCAGCCGGTTGCATCCTGGTGTTGAACCAGCGCAGCCACGTGGTCGCGAAACATGCCCAGAAGCTCGCCGCGGTCATCCCGGTCCTGAGGCCAGTGCGTCAAACACCATGCCAAGCCCAGCGCGGGGAAGCCGTTTCCTCGTCCCCAGGCCGCCTCATCCAACGGCGAATGGCGATACAAGCCGTCGTCGCGCAGCACGAGTTTCCGCATAGCTCGCAGATGTTTGATGCAGGCATCATAGTACCGATCATCGCCGGTCAACTGACCGACGTGGGCCAGGATTGGCCCGCCCATGAACAGCGAATCGCTCATCTCGTTGTGAAACGGCATCATGGGTTGGAGTTGGCCGCCCGAGTCGAAGGCCAGATCGGCGGCGTTACGCGACAGCATCACGTATTGCGAGCGAGCCGCGCCCGCGGTGCGCGACGCAAGCTCGGCAAACACCAAATGGCCCGAAAGCCCGCTGCCGTTGGTCACGGTTGTCGCTTGTTTACCCTCGACGTAAGGCGCGACGATCCGCTCGACATCGCGCTGATGGGACGGATCCTCCATCAGCCCACCGAGTCGCAAGCGGCCCACCAACGCCAGGGCCGGGATGTAGAGGACTCGTTTCAAGTCGTGCCCGTAGTGTTCGCTCAACTGCCGAGCCACTTCGATCGGCGATCGGTCGATTCGTTGCTGCAGTGCTTGCCGAGCCGGGGACGGTCCGCTGAAGCCGGCTTTTTTCAGTGCGATCAGCAGCTTGGGCAGGAAGGCCACTGCGTGCTGGCCGGCAGTATTGACGCGAATGGATGGAATACGTCCGGTCTCGCAGGCAGGCGTGCGGACCAGCGCCGCGACCAATTCCGACGCTTGGCCGTCTGCCGTCGGTTTGAGAACGCTCAGCAGAGCATCGCGGCCCGGATAAGCCATTTCTGGAACGAACCAAGACTGCTCCTTTTCCATTGTTCGTACTTCCACGACCAGGTCCGGGGCTTGCATGCCGATCCAGCGCCAGAGGTAAATCAAGCCGGCTTCCTTCGGATCGTTGTACGCCGTTCCTTGAGGCGGAAAACTCCACGGCCCCTGGCGAGGCCGGCTCGGTATCATCGTTGGCACAGCCGATAACACGAAGTCGCGGCGAAACTCGGCGGCCTCCGGGTTGCCATAGAACCAGATCAATGCCTCGCCAATCGACCGGGACTCCCAGGACGACCGGCCTACCAGCAGGATGCACGTTTTGTCGGTGTCATAGCGAAGAGATTCGCGGTGCAGCAGGGCATCAATGGAACTGCCGCCATGCGATACGCCAATCGAACTGAGCATCAACTGGCGATCGTCAATTTGCGAGTGAATCTCTTTCGCAAGAAAAGCTGGACCACGTCCGGTAGCGGTCGAGGCGACCAGCACCACTGCAAGCAAACCACATATTCGAATCACGTGAGAGTTCCTCGTAACAGAAGCACGCATGACATTCTTCTGATTGTCAGCCGGTCTATTCTGTCGACGGGCGATAGACCGGTCGAAGTCGCTCGATCATTAGCTTGTCGGCGACCTTCAACATCGCTTCGACCCGATCGACCAGCGGAAACTCGACGCCCGCGTCAAACAGATTACGGACTTTCTCGGCTTCGTTTGCACCATAGTAGTTGATACGGACGCCTTGTTCTCGCAACCGCTTGGTATGAGCGGGATCGACGGACTTGCCGCCCAGCAATTGGATGAAGTCGGCGTCCATCTTGATCGTCTCGTTGACGTACTGAAGCGTATTGGCTTGTCGCTCCATGTTGCAGATCTTGATTCGCGTATCGACTTGTTTCGCGGCGAGGGCGGCTTTGGACCCGCACGCCAGAAATGCCTGATGCAGTCGCTGGTGGGCGACGATTCGCCGAGTGACCTTCTCGGCCAACTCGGCGCTGCCTTTCAAATGCACGTTCAGCCAGATGTTCTCCGGCATCATCGCGAGCGTTTCGTCCAGTGTCGGGGTCCGTTCGCCCTTGAATTCTGCCCCTTTCCACGAACCCGCGTCCAACGATTTCAACTCGTCCAATGTCAAGTCCGATACCCGGCCACTGCCGTCGGTGGTCCGATCCACCGTCGCGTCGTGCATCAGCACCAATCTGCCATCCTTGGTCAACGCCACGTCAAATTCGATCATGTGAACGCCCAATCGGTTCGCTTCCCGAAAGGCCGCAAGCGTGTTTTCCGGGTGCGTATCGTTGGCTCCGCGGTGGGCACAGATTCCCCGCGACGGCATACGCACATCCTGTTCGCCCGCGTGCGCGTTGTCCAACAGGCAAAAGGAAATCGTGAGGATGAGGATTGTGAAACGAGGCGTTTTCATAGGTAGTCCTTTCGCATTCTGTTGACCGTAACGACGGCTTCTTCGACGCACTTCTTGGTGAAAGCGTCCAGCGTTCGGCTTGCATCTACAGTCTTTCCCAACTTCATTTGTTCGACCGACCGTTGTTCCACCTGTTTGCACTGATCCATCCACTTTCTTTCCAGTCGATCGAAGGCAGTTCGGGCCATGGGTTGACGCTTACTGAATTCCGTTCCAGTCGCGTCGCCTTTGATCTTGTCAAGCAGATCCCGGAACAGCCACCAATAGGAGTCTTCTGAAAACTTGTCACGCTTCGCCAGCGGCGGTGCGGTGACGGTCTTGCCCGTTTGGCCCGCGGTGGAGAGCACTTTGGGCAACCGGCTGGCGGTGGCGAAAACCGGAACGTAGAGACCGGTACACGGAGTGACCGGCGTCCACCACATCCGCGCAAGGCGTTCCGAATCGCCCGGCAGGATGAAGACGGCGGAGCTGGCGAGACCGCTGGACTCGCAGGTGCGAAAGTTGAAGCGGCGTTTTCAAGTCGATATAGGCACGGGCGAAATCGAACTCGTTCTTCTTGTCTCTGGGCCACCAGCCTTTGTCGATGGCGTACTCGACAAGGTCCTCGCTAGCCAGGTCCCACTGAGTGCGGATCGACGGTTGGTTGGAGATCGCAGCCACACCGCGAGTCACTCGCCGGGCCACCCACCGTTTGCCCGCGGTTTCCAGGATCCAAGCTTCCTTACCATCGGCAATGATATACGAGTTGTCGTACCCACCGGTCTCGTCGTCCATGGTCGGTACGCCCGAACCCCATTGACCGTAGTGCTCGACCAAACTCGTGATCACGTCCAGTGCCTCTCGAGCCGTCTTGCCGCGTTCCAGGCCGAGTCGCAACAAGTCCATTCCCAACAGCCCCAGTTCGGGCGGCGTGCCCGCTTTGCTCGCGGCGGCCGCATCGGCGAATGTCTTGGTGAAAATCGCTTCGTTCCCGATCGCCACACCGAACTCATTGAATCCCTCTTCAAAGCCCCAACACCAATAGGGACTCGATCCGGTGGTGGCGTAGGTCTGAGGAACTTGAGGAATCGTCCGGTACTCCAGCTCGAGTGATGCTTCGGGCGAGTGCTCTTGACGCGGATGGTGCACCAGGGGCTGGCAGTCGAAGACCGGCCGATCGCTGTTCTTTCCCAGAATCGTGGCCCCGATGGTCGTGGCATCGGGCAACGCGACCATGGTATCGCACGAGAGCGGGAACACGCGTCCCTTCGCACCATGCATCGACTTTGTCCGCGATGGGGTTTCGGCCAGGGCCGACAGACCATCGGGGCTGAGTAAGGCCAGCAGTCCACACCCGACGGCGGCACCGTTCCTGAGAAACTCTCGTCGATCGAGTGGGTCGGCCGTCAAAGATTGGGGCCGGTGGTCATGTCGAAACGCCGCCATTGTATTCCTCCACGGCCGTCGGATACCGTCTGGGCCAAGAACTATTGTGCAAGATACTACAATGATAATGTAATGTAGCAGGCTGAAATAGAAGTCCCTGAAAGACGGCTCTACCAAGCCGACTGGATTCTTTGTCGCCCAACTTCTAACCGTCTTTGACCTTTCAAATGTCGCGGGTGCCGGTGGGATGGTACAATGCGGCGCGGCGAAGTCACGTGGGGTACGTCTGCTGCCGGACGATACAACAACGTGAATATCGAGGACACGCCGTATCGGTGACCGAAACTGTCGTTGGAAAGGTGACGGACACGACGCCTGAGGATTGACCGAGAGTACCACCCCAGCGTTACAGCCCCTCACGCAACCGTGCGACATACGCGTCGAGCACCCGATCGGCATCGTCATGCCTGTGAACCCGCGGGTCGACCTCCAGGCAGAGCGTGATTCTTCCCTCGCAGGCCGTGGCCGCCAGCACCATCGACGTGTTTGGACGGACGGGCGAGACGTTGACGACGCGTCGCAATCTGAGACCTCCCGCGACGAGGTTTCCGGTCTCCTGGAATTGCGGCTGCCGGAAGTAACGGGCGATGGGGCCGAGGTTCGAGAAGGCGGCTGTGCTGTAACAGAACCGCGGACCCATCAACCATCGAAGCGCCGCCGGCCACTTCGACATGATTCGAAGCCCCTCGAAGAAAAGGACGCTCTTGCCCCACTTGATGACCTCGCCCATCTGTTCGTGTATGCCGTCGAGAAGCCTTTGCGGATCGTCCATCTCCGCCGGCCTCCTGCCGAAGAATGCATAGCCGAGTTTGTTGCACACCGGCAGATGCAAGTCCTCTTCCGTGCGGATGTTAATCGGCTGCACCATGCGAATGCGTTTGTTGCGTTCGGGGGCATCGTGCTCCAGGTTCCAATCCCGCATGGCCAGGAAGAAGTCTCGCAACAACAGCGAATTGATTCCCACGCCGGCGGCTTTGGCCGTGACGATCAGCCTCCGGGAGATATCTTCATCGAGCGTGACGACTGCCCATGGAGGCCGGTCGAGGTTCGGGCAAGTTGGATCGTAACTTGGGGCGAGCGCGAGAGGCCGCTCCAGCAGCCACTGGACTGCATCGCGAGAGACCGACGTGGCGGCTTCTAGCTTCGTGCGCCGTGGTGTCTTGATATGGCGCTTCCCGCGAACGACGACCTGATCCGGGTCCGGTCGAATCAAGCAACGCGGCTCTCGGCCCTCAAGCCGCGCCGCGTAGAGCGAAAGCCAATGTTCAACCAAGAGGACCGCACCGATAGCATCGCCACATGAATGATGGAGATTGACCGTCAGTGTCAACCGCTCGCCATCCTGATGGGCGAGTGCCCGCAAGCCGGGTCTCTTCGTCAAGTCGATGCATGACTTGAGAATTCTCGTTCGCTCGGCCAAGACGCCGGGCGTGCCCTCGGGCGACGATTCCCAGTGAAGTTTTGGCAGTGTCGGAGACGGCACCCAGAAGTGACGCCGCCCCCGTTGTTCGACGGTCGACGTCAATAGCGGTTCGTAGGCCAAAGCCTCTGCGAGCGTTTCGTCGAGGAGTCCGCGATCGGCGACTCCGTCGAACTCGAAGATCATCCGCGTGAGCGTCGGGTATCCGGGCTGATTGTCCATCAGCATGTAGGTTTCGAACGGTTCGAGCGGAAACGGCTCGCGGAGAATGCGCTGGCCGCTGGTCGATGTCGTGCGTATTGCCGGAGTCTTGAGTATCATTCGATTGCTGCCGCTCGCGCCCGGATGTGGGCCATGGTAGAAACAGTTTCAAAACGGTTGATATAGGACGGTGGCCGGGGTTGGAGCTGTGCGAAACCCCGGCAATCCCAGGACCGGGGCTTCCCTTCGGTCCAGCCCCGGCCATCCGAGTCGGGTTTTGAAACCGCTTCTGGTTGCTTCGGCCATGTTCGTGCGAAGATGCCCGTTCGCTTCAAAGGGGACTGCCCTTGTGACAAGCGTACCTTATGCAATTGCCGCAACAGCGATCGCAGAACCCCTTCTCGCAACCACCGCCCTATCCGTCCCCGCCTCAATCGCCGCGTCTCGTCGGAGACGTAGGACGCGTAAGCTGGCCGGAAGAAAGATTCGCGCCGCAGCCCTACAACCCGCATTGCATGAATAATGTTCATCGGACGCGGCGCTGTGATTGTGGCCGTGCTAGGTTTGTTTGTCATCGCATCCGGAATCGCGCTCAGCTACTCAAGCCGATCGGGTGCCGGTGAGGATTCCTGTCAGTCCGGCAGAGGGGAGCAATCGATCATGGGTTTTTGGAATCGGCTCAAAGCAGGTGCATCCATCGCGCGGATGCTGTTGCGGCTGCCGCCGGCCCATTGCTGGTTCATGTTTGGCCAGTTGAGAGACTCGAAGAAGAAATGGCACAACGGCCGCCTTCGAATCAATTCGTTCTTGCCTCCCTATCCTTCCAGGGCCTTCAACCGCTGGTGCGATCACGCGCTGCACCGCCGTCGGGTACCGTTGTCGGCGTACATGGCGGTGACGTCGCGATGTCCCTGCCGTTGCAGCCATTGCAGCTACGCACATCGAGGGTATGACGATGTTTCTTCCGAACGGCTCGCCGCTGCCGTACGGCAAGTCCGCGAGTTGGGCGCTTGCATGATCGGCTTTACGGGCGGAGAACCCCTACTGAGGCCGGACTTGGCCAAACTGATCGCCTCGGTCTCCGACGACACCGCCACGTTGCTCTTCACGACGGGGCACCGACTGGACGTGGAGCGTGCAAAGAAATTGGCCGACGCAGGGCTGACCACAGCGGTTGTGAGCATCGAGTCGACCGATCCGGACGAACACGACGCCATCCGCGGTCATCGCGGCTCGTTCGCCGGCGTTCAACGAGCCATCGAAGCCTGTCACCAGGCCGGGGTCTTTACGTCCTTCTCTACCATCGCGTTCGCTGACCGAATCGAATCGGGGCAACTGGATCGGATCTACGAGTTGGCCACGGCGTGGGGTGTCGGTGAAATGCGAGTTCCCAACCCGGTTGCCACCGGCGGCATTGCCGGATGCAGCGGGTCGATGCTCGATCAGCAGCAGATGGAGTACCTCCGCCGAATTCACAAGAAATACAACGACCGGAAGAGAGATGGCGGCCCCACCATGGCGTCGATCGCCTACATGGAATCGGACGATCTGTTCGGCTGTGGGGCGGCCTATCACCACATGTTCGTCGACGACTCCGGAGAGGTCTGCCCATGCGATCTGACTCCCCTCTCCTTCGGTAACCTCCACGAGCGCCCGTTGGCGGAGATTTGGGAAGAGATGGGCGAGTACTTCCCGCGGCCAAGGTGCGGGTGCCTGATGAACGAAATCGGCAAACGAATCCCCTGCAACGCCCAACTGCCGCTATTGCCCTCGCAGAGTCGATCGCTTGTGTCGGCGCCCACCGACGACATGCCACTCCCGCGAGCCTACCAAGGGCTCCTGACGATACCGTCGAAAGGCACGACGTGCCCGCAAGGAAAAGAAGGCGTGTGCCAGACACCGGCCGGGTCCGATGAAGGCCCGAAAGACACGCCGCACCTTCCGGCGACGTACCCAGTCACCACATCAGACTCGGAGTCGCTCCCGCTGCATTAGCCTGCTGTCGGACCCGTTGACTGACGGTGGACCTGCAAAGCCGCGAACGGCACTCGCTGTCAAAATGGAAAAGGTTTGACGATTCTTCCGTCTGGCTTTCCGATTCGTTTGTCCCAGCCGACTTGAATTGACTCTTGAAGTGTAAATCGGGTCGGATTATGCCGATTGGGACTAGTGTACGGACTCCTCCGTGAATCTCGGTTATGAGGTATTCTTCAGGCGAGGTGTATTCAGTGACCGCGCCCTACCACTCGGCATCGTCAGCATTGCCCAGTCGGCCCCGCCCCGCCTTGTTTCGCGCGCTCGGCAAGTGCGACCCACCGGCACAGGTTCAGGTTGGTGGTGCGGACTACCGGCGCATCACGATCTTCAAGCATGATTCTTGGGCGGCCACGGCGCTGTACGAAAACGACTCAGGCCAGCAGGTTGTCTGCAAGTTCAATCGCCGTCAACCCATACTTGGTATTCCCATGTTGTGGTTGGGGCGGTTGCTCGCGCGGCGTGAGGCAGGCATGTATGCGCGGCTGGCGCCAGTCTCGCAGGTTCCTGACGGCTGCGGCGACGTCTATGTTGATGGGGTGCGTTCGACCAATGCCGCGACTCACCGATTCGTAGCCGGCACTCCGCTCTGCAACAACACTGTGGTTGGCGATGCGTTCTTTGACGAGTTGGAGAGTTTGGTGTCCCGTCTGCATGAACGCCGCATTGCTTACGTCGATCTGCACAAAGTGGAAAACGTCATTGTTGGACAGGATGGCAGGCCGTACCTGATCGACTTCCAGATCAGCGTTCATCTTCCTCAGACTTGTTTGTTGAATTGGCTGCTGGGTCTCTTGCAGCGTAGCGACTCATACCACGTCGCCAAAATGAAACTTCGACTCCGACCCGACCTCTGCGACTATGATCACCAAACGATCGCCAACAATCGGCCGTGGTGGATCCGGCTGCACCGTTTGGTCGCTGTCCCTTTTCGATCGACCCGGAGGAGGCTCTTGGTGCTGTTGGGGATCCGGCGGGCCTCTGGCTTGGCATGTACGGAATACGCACCAGAAGACGGCATGCGTGCCGCGGCGAAACCGATGGTCGAATCGATGCCACCGCGTTTGAGCCCCAAGCCTACGGCCTTTCCAGCAGCAGCGTACCAGCGCGCTGCCTAGTGCTTTGTCAATTCTAAAACGTGGGGTAAGCATCCTGCTTGCCAAGGCCTCCGCCTCGTTCATCGCAAGCTGGAAGCTTACGCCACGAGAACGCGAACCCTAAGTCGAAGAATTGACAAAGCACTAGCGTCTTCAGGCGTTTGGGCAGGGCTTATCTTCGTCACTGCAAATCACTGCAGACCGAGCAAGTTCGGTAGCACCACCAGAAGCAAATCGCGGGCTTCGCTGCCGAAACCGCCTACTCCCGCCGTCTATCGCGCAGATACTCGGCCAGATCCGGTCTTTCGTATTCCGACTGCCAGCTCTCGCGGGAAGAGCCTTGGGGGACTTCCGTGTTTGTTCACCTCTGCGAAGGCGGCGAGTTGCGTCGCAACGTTAAGCCGAGCAACGTCTTACGTCCGAGAGAAACTGCTCTTTCGGAGGTGGCTTCTGGGTGTATAATTAGCCGTTCCTGCGTGATCGGGCTGGCTTCGACAGAACGTTGGCTATTACATCTTCAAGGAGGAAGTTTATGCCGTCGCCCCGGAAACTAGTTCAAGGTGTTCTTGAGGGCAGTGCGCACCAACTTGCCTTCCGCATTGCGCAGTCGTTGGAACGTACACTCGTGGCACGGGCGGTGGAATTCGCTGCACGCGACTCCGACACGCCAGGCGCGGTCGTGGTCACGTCAGAATATATCCGACGCGGTCTCGATGGAGACCTAATCGACGAAGCTTGTGCAAAGATCGGAGTTGTTCTGGATGGCGAGAGAAAGACAGAACGTTCGAAATCAGCCCTCGGAGCATGAGAGGAGTGCCGATCAACCAGGGGACGTCGACCTTGACTTGTTCGCTCAAGGACCTCTAAGTTCCATCGTGGAACGGTTTCGATCGCGACTGCTAGGGGAAGCTGCCAAGATCGCTGGAGAACGGAAGATTGATGCGAATGATTTGGAGCAGGCGTATGAGCGTCTGCTGCGCCCTGTCAGTGCTGGGGATTGGCCGATTCTGAATCGTCGTCGAGTCTATCTGATCAAGAAGCAAATCAGCGGTGATGTCTCGCCTGAGGAACTCGTCGAACTCGAGCATCTTCAGGCGCAGGCGGATGGCCATATGAGCGAAGTGGCGCCGCGCCCGCTGGAAATGCTGTGGGATCTGAAGCGGAAGTTGACCGACCAGTAACCTTCTCAGGTTCTCTCTATGGAGCCGTTCGTTTACCCTGACGCTGCACACGAGCGACGGCACGGGCCAATAGGCTACTCGCAACATGAGAGCTACAGGCCCTGGCTGCGTGACGACTTCACATTCCGTTGCGTCTACTGTTTGGCTCGTGAACGCTGGCACAAGGGCCACTACGGTTTCCAGGTCGACCACCTCATCCCGAAGGCAGAAGCCCCTACTCGCGCCTTGAAATACGGCAATCTCGTCTATGCGTGCGAAGCATGCAATAAGATGAAATCGGACGCCGACGGGATCCCCGATCCCTGCGCGGTCGCCTATCGTGACTGCCTCAAGGTGCATGAGAACGGCAGTATTGTGGCGTTGAACGCCGAGGGCCAGATGTTGGTTGCGGTGTTACGCCTCGACAACGCGGAGAACACGGAGTTTCGACGGCTGACGTTCGAGGTGATTTCGCTGGCTCGCACCAGGGATCCAGCGATTTACGCGCAGTTGATGGGCTTGCCTGAAGATCTGCCGGACTTGACTCGCAAACGTCCTCCTGGCGGCAACTCGCGGCCAGAAGGCATCGAAGAGAGTTGGCGGGCGAGGCGGGCAAGGAAGGAACTGCCAGAGATATGTTAGTCGCTCTCACGAGCTTCGTGACGAGTCGGCCATACTGTTGAGCAGACGGGTGAGAGTTTCGGTAACTGAGACGCGAACACCTGTCGGCTTCGCTGCCGAAACCGCCTACTCCCGCCGTCTATCGCGCAGATACTCGGCCAGATCCGGTCGGTCGTATTCCGACTGCCAGCTCTCGCGGGAAAAGCCCTGGGGGCTTCCGTGCTTGTTCATCTCGGCGAACGCGGCCGTTTGCGCCTCGGTCGGTTGGGGTTCGCGATCGAGTGCAGCCATCAGGTAGTGGGCGTCGCCGAGCCAGAACCAAAGGCCCGATACGCCAGGACGCAAGAGGGCGGTCGGACCGGTCCAATGCTTTGGCGTGTCCGTCGTCAGGTGGAATAGGTGGTAGTTCTCGCTCGAGTCCAGCCATTCGTCCAGGGCTCGGCGGTAGGGCGCTGGGTCGTCGGCGTGCATGGCGGCGAAGTTCACGACTTTGCGGAATGTGTAGTTCCTGTGTGTCTGCGCCCCGTAGTAATCGGCCATGCGGATCAGTGCGTCCTTCAGTTCGGGGTCGCGCGTGAGTTCGTAGTATTCCAGCAACGCGTGCATCGCGGCGAAGGCGTGGAAGAACATGCTCTCGCCGTTCACCTCTCTTGGCTCCCCGACGCGCGTGGCTTCGGGGAACTTTACGGACGGCGAGATGTCGATGCCCTCGGGCGTGGTGAAGCAGTGGACGTATCTCTCGAGCATCTCGCCAAGTTTCGGATCGCCCGTCATCTCCCACCGCGTTAGTAGGCCGTACAGCCGGCCGCTGTGTGCGGCGTGAATGCGGATGGGCGTTGCGGTGTAGTGGCGTTCGGTTAACTGTTTGGAAAAATCGCGGCAGCGCAGGTCGCCGCTTAGATACGAGTAGAAACGCCACTCCGTGTGCGTTGTCTGCCGTTCCTCGTGGTTGCCGTCGCTCCAGTGCTGTACGCCGTGCCGCGTGCCCTTGCCGAACCACATGCCGTCGTGGCGCATGTCGACGTCTCGCGTGTGCCGTGCCATGGCCTCGACCGCGCGGTAGATGTCGCGGCGGCCCGTGCGAAGGTACTGTATCTGGAGGAACAGGCCGGGGAGGCCTTCGGTGTTGCCCCAGCCCCAACGGCCATTGTCAAAGCACCAGTCCTGTTGCGCCCGGTAGTCGCCCGTGCCCTTGCCCGTCACGTTCACACTGTGACGTTCCTCGGCCGGGAGTTTCAACAGCCGGGCAATCTCGTCCGGCGGCAGAATCCGGCCATACCCGCCCGGCCCAAACTTGTGCATCACGTCGCCGTAGTCCCACATGCCGTACCACGCCCAGATCTTCTGATGAAAAAGCCAGAAATCGGTGACGCGCTCCAGGTTCGCGTCCAAACGCGGGAAACGGTCGCTATCGGGCGCGGGGAACGAAAGTGCGATACCCAGCGACGCGTACCATTCAGGCGAGACGTAGACCAGCCCCGGACTCTGGAAATCCGCAGCCACCGCGTCGATCTGTTCGGTCGACACGCCCGCATCGTGGAAGTACAGCAGCAGTTCATTTGTCTTCGACACGCCCACGAACGGATCGTTCGGGTAGTACGACTTGTCCACCCAGGAACTCGCGTGACGCGCCGATTCGCCCTGCGATGGATGGGGGTAGTTCGAGTACCGGCGCACGTCCATCAGCGGCGCGCTGTCCGGCCAGAGGCCCACGCGCACCTCGCCCGATTCCGGATCGGCGACAATCTCTTTCGGATGCTCCTGCCACATGTTGCGCACGACGACCGTGCAACCGCCTGTCTCACCCACGAGCGATAGCCAGCCACGGCATCGTTGGCCATGCTCTACATCTGCAGGAAAACCCTCGCGGTCAGTCTGCTGCCACACCGAGTAGCTCACGTGGCTCGACTGCCGCAGCCCCGTCTTGACAGCACGGCCAAGGTTCGATGAATCGGGGGCTGTCGCCGTTCGACCGTGGGGCACGTTTCCAACGTGCCTGGCACGATGGAATCGTGCCCCACTTAAGTCCCTTGGGCCGTCCTCTGTGCCCACAGCCACGCGCGACACTTTGGCATCGACGTCCAGCGGCAAACAAAGGCCCATGGACTGCACGAACGTATCGCGCGGGTCCTTGTGAAGAAACTCGACGGAGTGGAGCATCTTGACATAACTGCGACCCGCGTACGCTTCCAGTCGCAGGATCATGCGCTGCGGCTCCTGCGATGTCGTCATGCCCTCGATGCGGACGACCGCCCGCAGAGGCCCGTTTTCCTCCAACTCGATCTTGTCCGCGCGAAAAACTCCGGGATCGGGCGTGCCTTGCGGGTGTGTGGTGTTGACGGCGTAGTCCTTCGAGCGCAGGAAGTCAACGAACGCTAGTGGCTGGCTGCTCGGTTGGCGGAGGAGTTCCCGGCCGTTCAGACGGATGCTCGACAGCCAACGCTCGCCGGCCGTGATCGCAAACGCAAGCTGCCCCGTGTCGATTTCGATCGTGCCGTCTTGGTGCTTGGCTGTGAGCATGCTCTCGACGTTGCCCTTGTGCACTTGCTTGCCGTACGCCAAACGGAAGCGTTTGTGGCCATCCTGACGCAGCGTTACGTCGAACTCGACGGACTCGCCTTCACCAGTACCAGGCAGACAGGCCAAGCCGTCGTGGCCGTCGAGTGGGAAAACAAGCAACAGCCACTTGATGGATCGGTCGGGCCAGTACGCGAGCGCCCGCGTCTGAAGTGGCACTTCGCTACGCCCATCGAACAGACGCACTTGATCGGGATGGTCGATCGCAGACTTCGGCAGAGGCAAACCGCCGGTGATCATCGGTACACGCTCGTCCGTCGCGGCTTCCGCGTCCCAGAGATCGATGTCGACCAACCGAGGCCACGCGGGCGGATCACTTGCGAGCGTCTGTTGGCCCCAGGCATCTGCCAGTGTCCGCGTGGGCTGGACGAACATGGGGTCGCCGGCGAACCACACCCAGTCCATACGGTGTTCGCCATGGAAGATGGATCGTTCGGCCTCCGGGGCACCGAGCGCCGGCACCGTGGGAGGATGGAGGTAGATCCGCGCAACGCCTGAATCCGCCGCATCCATGGCCACCGCCTTGGCCGGTCGGTGGTGCATGTCGTGGTAGGCCCAGAGCGCGCCGCCCTGCTGGTCGTATGCAGCGATCCAACCAGGCGCTTGATGGCCATGTTGTGCGGTCAGCGAGGCTGTGTCCGCGCTCTCGGAACGCCACGCGCGGAAGTGCGTCGGGCTGTCTTGTTCGACCATGAAGTAACGCCACCAGTTGTGCTCCGGCTCGGTCATCAGGTGGCCGCGCGTGTCTACGTGGAACTGGTAGTAGTGTCGCGTATCGAACTGCCAGCCCTGGTCGCCGCCCTGGATGATGCGTTTGCGGAAGTTGAGCGTCAGGGGCAGTTGGAGACCGATCTCGCGGATGAACCGTTTCGTGAAGTCACCGTGTCGCGCCAACTTGGCCGTGACCGCGACGTGAGGGCTGCCGGCCTCGGTCGTCCAAGTCAGCCCAACTGTGACGCGGTCGCCGGCGGGCCAGGAAAGCTCGGATTCCGTCGTGACCTCGATTGCTTCGTCATCTTGCTTATGCTCGAACGACAGCAATTTGTACGATGCGGCGACGTGCCGGACGTCAGGCACGAAATCGGTCAGTCCGTCGTATGTTTCACTCTCCAACAGCGAGGCAAAAAGCGGCGGTGTCGTGTTGTTGCGAGCCAAGTACTTGTCGCCCACCTTGGCCCATTGGATTCCGCCGTGGCCCTTCGACGCAAACGCGAACTGTGCCACACCCGTATCCACGGTCAGACCGTCCGCGTCCTCCGTCACTTGCAGCTTCTTCTCAGTTTTGGTGATCGTTTCCCTCTTGAACCGTTCGACATCGTCGGCCGGCGGGGGGCGAGGCACGCTGTAAACACACACGTGCGCGATCCAGCCCTCGAAGAAATCCGCCACGCCGCTCTTGCTGCCGAAGATCAGATTGCCGCCCCCACCAATCTCGTGATCCCATGTCCTCTCAGCGACCTTCTCGCAGTCCAGGTACAGCTCCATCTTCGGCCGGTCGAACACGCCGGTGATGCGATGCCACGTGTCGGGCTTCAGCTTGCCTCCGCCAAGATCGGCCCGGCCGCCCGCGCCCTTGAGGCCGAACATAACTCCTCCGCTGGAGCTGATGTGAATCCGATACCGCTCGCCTCCTTTGTCCACCACACACTGCTGCTTGCCCAGTGCCGACTTGGGCAGTTTCAACCACACATCCACGGTCAGCGCGTCCGTCATGCGCAGATGCACGCGGCCGGGCATCATCACGTACGTCCGTTCGCCATCGAAAGACATCGCTCGTCCCCACGGTCCCGGTCCCCGTTCGGTCGTGCCCCGCACAATTCCATGCGTCGCGAATGGGCTTCGGTCTTGGACGAGTGTTTCGTTCCGCCCGTCGAAGGACCAGACGCCGACCGGGCCAGGCTCCCCAGCGAATAGTGCCGTGCCGCAGCACAGGATGAAGACGGGGGTGATCACGAGTGTGGATAATCGACGAACCATGGTCTGTTGCCTCCCTGAACAAGGTCGTTGCATGTCATGGTCATTCCACGCTATCGTACGTAGATGGCAAAAGGAAGATGTGCATCGCTTATTTTGCCTTGCGGGGCGCGCTCGCGTCGAATGTGGCACGTTAGCTTCGGAAAGATGTTCGCGAGATTCTATTTGAAAGGACACAATCATGTTTTCCAGCCCGTCGGTTCGGCCGTGTTCGCTGCTTGTCGTCACGTTTTGGTTCCTGGCGGAGGCAGCGGGAGTCATGGGGGCCTCGACGACTAGAGCAGAACCGAGCCCGATTACGATCTACGACGACGGCAGTATCGCCGTGCGCGTCGGCGAGAGCCGGGAAGTAATGAACGGTGTGCAGCCATTTCTTTACGGTGCAGCGGATGGAGTGCTGCTTGTGCAATCGCAGCTCAGCTTGAAGCCTTATGGCAAACGCCGGCGTATCACTCACTTTCCTTGGCGAGTCGGCAACCGCATTTCCCGTGACTATGGCGAGCACTGGGAGGACGTCATTATCCGTCCAGGCGAGGACCATCCGTTCCTGGAGGGTGGGGCGCTCCAGCGGCGCGACGGCACGATCCTGATGTTGGACACCTACATCACGCCGACCGGCAACCCTGACGAAGGCGAGGGGGACCTCTGGATCAGCCGCGACGCCTGGCGCACATTCGACGACCCGGTGCCGTGCCGCTTCCGCATCCCCGGCGTGGACTTCGATGCGTCCGCAGACGACGGCGGCCGTCCTCACCAAGCCATGCGGCTGCACCGTTCGCTGCTGGAATTGCCGGATGGTGACCTCCTAGCCACGGCCTACGGCTGCTTCAAGACGGATCGTATTCCGAGTGCCTACCAGCCCAAGATGATGAAGTTGCGGTCCGTGCTCTTCCGCTCGCGCGACGACGGTATCTCGTGGGACCTTGTCTCGACCATCGCCGTCGGCGACGTGGGCAGCGAGGGGTTCGGCGAACCGGCGCTCTGCCGGCTTTCGCGCGGCCCGCACTCCGGCCGGCTGATCTGCTTGATGCGCACCGGCCGCGATCTGTATCAAGCTACGTCGGACAACGATGGCGTGACCTGGTCCGCGGCAAAGCCGGTTGCGTTCCCCGGCATCGACATCCACGATACGGCAAGCTGGAAGCAATTCGTAAATACGGAGGATGCCTGGGTGCGGCGATACCCCGTAGCGGCCGGCGCGCTGGTGGATCCGGAACTCGTGGAGTTGAAGAGCGGGGTCCTCGCGTGCGCCATCGGAGTGCGGATCCCCGAGAAAGCCTGCTTCAGAGACCCCACTTGTGCTCGCAACGGCAACTACCTGGCCTTCAGCCGCGACGGCGGTGCGACCTGGAGCCGCGTCCTCCAGTTGACGTCCGGTGTATGGACCACGCACTACATGGGGCTTTGCGAGATCCGACCGAATCAGCTCTACGTGACCTACGACCTCGGCTTCTGGGGCAGGCCCGACAACCGGATCATGGGCTGCACGGCAGAAGCTTCGGTGCCTTGAGCCTACGCCATCTTCCCGGATGAACGCCCTCACGGCCCGATTTATGCGTCCGCTTAAGAGCCGAGACTTTGACAACCGGGGGCGTTTCGCGTAGGCTCAGTGGTTGGATGAAGATTGGAATCCCTATGATTAGGGAACAGATGAGAAGTTGGCGAACGTGACGTCCAACGATTCCATCTGCCAGATCAGGCGATCAAAGCAAGGATTTGGGCTCCACAGTCCGGGGTCCGTCATGTTCAAGCACGGAGAAGACAGACATGGGTGACAAGGGAAGCAAAGACAAGGGCAAAAGGGAACAGCAGAAGAAGGCTCAACGCACTCCAAAGGAAAAACGGAGGCTGAAGCAAGAAAAAAAGAACAAGCAATCATAGAGATTGTAGAACGTGATTCGACCGACAACGCCGGCTCATGCTGCAGGCGCACGTGGAATCCAGTAGGATGCTGTCCTCGCCGTAGAATTGAGCGGCTTATGCGGCTCTGCGAAGAGGAAGCGTGGCGGGTACGGTCTCAACACGTCGCGCAAAGATCTGAAAAGCTTTGTGATTTCCAGTCGCGTACAGCAAGCCGTCCAGCAGACGGTGAGCGACGGAATAACACGTATTCGCAAGCGGGAGATCCGTCAAGCGACCAACCGACGGTTGGTCCATCAGTTCGAATCCGGTCTGTTTGACGAACTCGCCCAAGTTCTGCGGGGTGAACACGTATGTGTGCTCCGCTCTCCAGAACTTCCCGTACTTGGCCCCACGGCGTTGCACTTTGGGGCTGGAGGCATCAGGCGTTTCCAGAGCCACCACGCCGCCCGGCCTTAGGACACGACGCCATTCCGCGAGAGTCTGCCGGACGTCGGCGACGTGCTCGATCACGTGCCAAGCCGTGATCACATCAAACGACTCGTCCGGAAAAGGCAGATGCAACCCATCGATGGCTACGCAGTCATAATCTCGCTTCTGGCAATAGCTGACAACGTCTTCGCTAACGTCTACGCCCACAACCTCCCAGCCGCGCCGCCGCGCCGCTTCCATGGTGGCTCCTAGGTTGCAACCCATCTCCAGAAGCCGGGGATGATCTGTGTCCAGCACGGCGGCGACTCGGTTCAACCGCATGGCGGCCGTATACACCTTTCTGTCCAGTCGATGACCGTATATTTGGTCGTACGCGCCATCGTACTGCTCCGGGGCATACAGCGTTCCGTATTGGAGCAGATCACAATTCGGGCACTGCCACATCGAGACCATATTGCACGAGATGAACCTCTCTAGCGGGTGCGTGCCGCACAGTTGGCACTGGCGGAAAATGGTCTTGGTCCGATTCTCTGGCAACGCCATGAAGGCCCCTCTCGGAAGTGGGCAACCTGTATATTGATGCGCCTGCTCGAACGTAGCCGGAAAAGCAGGAGCAGCAAGTTGATTCGGCAGTTCAATCGCCACAAATGACAAAGCACGGTCGGATCGTCAGAAAGTACCCATTTCCCCTGACCGGACCAGCCGGTATATTCGCCGCATCCCGTCGAGTCGAAGCACTCAGCCGATATCAGAACTCCTTGGAAGACGGTACAACCGATATGCCGGGATGCACTTGGGAAGCCCATCCAGACCATTTCCCTAAGAAATGCGAGTTACAGATGCGATTCATCATTGCCCTGACAGCTTGCTTGGCCGCATCGTCAGCGGTCGGCGCGCCGCCGAATGTGTTGTTCATTGCTGTCGACGATCTGCGGCCGGAACTCGGCTGCTACGGAAAGCCGGTTCAATCGCCCAACATCGACCAACTGGCCCGCGAAGGAACTCTGTGCGAACGTGCGTACGTGCAATGCGCGCTCTGCATGCCGTCTCGCGCGTCGATCCTGACAGGTCGACGTCCGGACACAACGGGCGTCGTCGATTTCACCGTGCGATTCCGGGATGTGTTAGGCGATGTCGTGACGCTTCCCCAACACTTCAAGAACAACGGTTACCATGCGACGGCCTTTGGCAAACTGTTTCATAACGATGACCCTGCGTCATGGAGCGAACCGTTGTGGAAATCCAATCGCCGGCGTTACCACACGGATTTCGGCAAACAGGTGTTGGCGTGGATCAAGGAGGATTACCGCCGCGTGACTTATGTCTGGGATCTCGGCGATGGCGTTACCAAGACAAAAAGGCCCGGTGGTCTTCCGTGGGAAGCGCCCGACGTGCCTGATAACGCTTTACGCGACGGTCACATCGCCGATGCCGCAATTGCGAAAATGAAAGAACTGAAGAGCAAGCCCTTTTTCCTGGCGGTTGGCTTTCACAAACCTCATTTGCCCTTCATCGCACCAAAGAAGTATTTTGATCTCTACGACCGAGACAAGATTGCGCTGGCAACGAATCCGTTCCCACCTCGCGGCGCGCCGAGATTCGCGGTCTACAACTGGAACGACTTGCGGCACTACTACGGCATCCCGGACGTTGGGCCGGTTTCCGAGGATCAGGCCCGTGATTTGAAGCACGCCTATTACGCCTGCGTCAGTTTCATGGACGCGCAGGTGGGACGTTTGTTGAAGAGCCTGGACGCGTTGGGCCTGCGGGAGAATACGGTCGTTGTGCTATGGGGCGACCATGGTTGGCAGCTTGGCGAACATGGAATGTGGGATAAGCACTCGAATTTCGAAACGTCGACACATGCTCCATTGATCTTACGAACGCCGGGCCAGAAACCTGGCCGAACGAGAGCACTAGTCGAGTTTGTCGACATCTACCCCACGCTCGCTGAACTCTGTGGCCTGCCGCTGGACGAGGGACTGGAAGGCCGCAGTTTCGTTCCTCTGATCAGCGCCCCTGATCGCCAATGGAAATCCGCGGCCTTCAGCCAGTACCAACGCGTGATACCCGGCTACGGCCAAGTCGCGCGCGGCATGGGTTACTCGATGCGCACCGATCGCTACCGATTCACGGAATGGCTCGTGCGCGGTACCGACTTCCGTGCCTATGAGCTATACGATCATCAGTCGGACCCGGACGAGAACGTCAATCTGGCCATCGCCACAGAGCACAAACCGTTGGTTGACGAACTGAAGAAAAAGCTCCACTCTGGCTGGAAAGCTGCGGTGCCTTAGACAGTTGTGCGAGAGTGTCCCCACGGAATAACACGGCGTCACGGCCCATAGCGTGCCACGAAGCGTTGGGGAAACTCGGCCGCGAGTCGCGTCCATTCCTTTGGATTCTCGCCGCGGCCGTCTTCGAACAGGAAGACGCCGCCGTAGTCGATGGCCTTCAGGCCGGCGAACACGTCTTCCCAGCGGATGATTCCGTCCGGGTGCAGCGGTGCGCGGTGGTCCGGTTTGGTCTTCAAGTCGAACGTGTCGTGCAAGTGTAGGTGCAAAATGCGTCGCCCGCCCAGAGACAGAACCTCGACAGAGCGCCCCTTCTTGACAAACGGATTCACGCCGTCGGGATCGCGGGCATGGCCGATGTCGACCGTCAGGCCGAACCGGTCAGAGGCGATCCGATCCACGAAGTCCGCATAGGGTTTCAAGCCGCCGCGCATGTTCTCGACGGTCAGCCGGATGTTCCGATCTTTCGTTTGGTCCAGAAGTTCCGTGACGGTCTTGCGTGCCGGGTCATTCGTGCCGAAGTGGGCCACCAAGATTTCTGCGCCGGCTTCTTCAGCGAAACGGATTTCTTCAAGGAGCGCCGCGGCGGCGGCCCGGCGTTTTTTCTCGTCGGGATCGTTGTATCTGCGTTTAAGGTTCCCGTGAACGGAAACCACGGCCACGCCCTGCTTGCGGCACTCTGAGAGAACCTCCGATACCTGTCGCCGGTCACGGAAATCAAATGTCTCGGGCATCATCAGCAGTTCGATGCGCCGGATCCCCGCCCTGCGGATCGCCGCAATATGCCGCGCCCCCAGTCGCTCCTTCTGAAATACGGCCATCGAGATTCCGAGCCGGGCAGCGATTTCCGCTGCGGCGTATGGGAGCCGGCCGGAATGCCGAGTCTTGCCCCATGCGTGCTCCATCCCGAAAGCCAGAGAAACGCCCGTTGCGGAAGCACGCCGGAGAAACAGGCGGCGAGAGAAAGCGGGACAGGTTCGCTTTTGGTTCATTTCAAGCGCTCGATAGTCGGAGTCCTTCCGAAACAACGTCATGCGTCCCACGCCACGATTCAATATATGGAACACCATCCCACCAGGAGCAACACCAGCGGAGCGAGGCATTCTGGAAACGCTAACCAGCCTCCAACTGATTGTCAATAAGCGAACCAGTCCCCCCTTCCTCACCGTCGGTCGAGGATGTGGGGGGCATCGCCATTGCTGGTTGCCTTAACATCCGAGATGGCCACGCCGCCCTCGCCCGCTGCGACCGATGGATCAATCTCGACTGCGGCGGTGAACAATCCCTGTGGATCGGTTACGGTGAGCCCGTCGACGGTCACTGCGCTGGAGTTCATTAGCAGTATGGCTGAGGTCCGGCGATGGGGTGACGTAGCGGGTGATGTCTCCACGCGATTGCCGTTCAGTTGGACGCTTTGCGCCGCTCCGATGAAGACGCCGGCTCCGGGAGGATCAACGATACGGTTGTTCTCGATCAGGATGTTTCGTTGTACTCGTCCCTCGGCCAGTCCATGCCTAAGCTTAGTTCCTTTGATCTGGATGGCCGCCCCGTGTCGCGAGCTTCCGTAGCCCTTGGCATATCCTACGCCTTCGATCGTGTTGTTGCGAATCGTGATGTCATCAGCATATGGTCCCTCGGGCCAATCCGGTTCGTTCGTCACGACGATCCCCAGTCCGGCCACGCCGTGGATGTGGTTGCCTTCGACCAGGCCGTGTCCGGCACGAAGCAGCATGCCGTGACGACGATGCGCTGCCATGTGATTGTTGCGAATAATGTAGCCGGCACCGCATGCTGAGAGGTTGTACAGCGTATCGGCGTTGGTATGGTCCGTTCCGGCTTGAATGCCCGCGACAGCCCGTTCCAGCGTTATCCGGAGACGACGACGCTGATCGGCGCCGACTGCCACTACCTTCACCTCGTCGCGAATGGTACCTGACCGAGGGTTCATGACTTGTACTGTATCGCCCGGCCGAATTGCGCATTGGGCGGTCACCAACAACTCGGTCGGGGACAGGACTTCGAGAACCACGTTGGGCGGCGCATAGATATTGATGGAATCATCGGCCATGCCACTGAAAGAACAGTCCTCGATGATCGGGCCGGCACGGTTCTGCTGGCAGTGCACGCCATCGGCGTCTGTGCTCAATAGGCGTTTTGATCCGGGACGGCGGCAAACGGTCAGTCCTCGAACTCGGACCGTCTCGTTCGCCACCAGTACCGTGGCCGTGGAAGGGCCTGCGTAGATCGTGACATCTTCGATACTGCAGTTGCGGCAAGCGCGAAGTGCAACGCCCACGCCGCCGACGCCACGGGCCAGATGAACGAAGCGATCGCCCACGCCCATGTCGCGCAAACAATGCTTCATGTGCGATTGGGGCCGGATTCTCCAAACTCGATTTGCCACGTGCGTCCACGTCGCCAGTCGCACATGATCTGCCGCACTCGATTTCAACCGCGGTTGCCGAGAATCAAATATCATGCCCCACTTTCCATGCTCGTCCGATGCCTCTGTGAACCAAGGTTCGGACAGCAGTGGAAACTCCGGATCGATATCCAAGTCGAAGCTGCCGTTTTCCAAGTCGACGGCTACGATGACGCCTTGCGTGAACGGCAAGGGATCGTAGTCGATGGAAAACCTCTTGAACGTTAGGCCGTCGCACAGCATGGCAGCAAACGCGCCAACGCGTGGATCGGTGACGATAAGCTCCGTCTTGTCGCCCTGGCCCTCGATCACCAAATTTCGCGCCCCCCGAATCGGAAAACACGTTCTTCCACGGCCGACGCTCACGTGATATCGGCCGGTTCCGAACAGCACGGTCGCAGGCTTGTCCGAAGCGATGGCCCGCGCGATCGCTTGGCGAATTGCAGCCCCGTCTTCCTGGCCATCATCGGCCACAGCGCCAAGATCCTCGACACGAATCACTTCGCCGCCGGTTTCCTTCTCCTGCCCCGACGCCGGGCACACAATCGCGATTCCCAATACCGCGATGATGAGGCAATGCAGATGCGATCGCAATTCACTCATGGTAAACTCCATCATTGTAGGTTGTACTCGAAGGCGCAGGTCTTCCGCCTTTGAAGCCTGGGGAACACGACAACATGCGGGAGGACAAAGTGTGAACGTATCAGCCGCAATACGCAAGAGCCGGCGGTTGCTGGTTCCAGCACAGGAGAACAAACCGTGAAGGTTCGATGTTGTTGTTTTACGATCAGTTTAGTGCTGCTCGCAGTCGGTTCGGCGTCACTACGAGCCGAGCAGCTAAACGTGTTGTTCATCGCTGTGGATGATTTGCGCCCGCAACTTGGCTGCTACGACTATCCGGGGATGATCACGCCTAATGTGGACGAGTTGGCGTCGCGCGGCATGGTGTTCAACCGCGCCTATTGCCAAGCCGCGGTTTGTCGCGCAAGTCGCGTTTCCCTGTTGCTCGGCCTCCGTCCGGACACGACGGAAATCTGGTCCAACGGATCACGTCACAGGCATTTTCGCAATCACCTGCCTGACACCGTTACCCTTCCTCAGCATTTCAAGAACCACGGCTACCACAGTCAATCGCTCGGCAAGATCTTTCACGGGGCGTTCGTCGTGCGAAGCACTTGGAACGACCCGGCCTCGTGGTCTGTGCCCGCATGGTGGCCCGGGCCTCGCTATTACTATACGGAGAGAGGCGTGAATGTCGCGAGTCAGGTCTTTGCCAGGAAGTCGAAAACCCTGGGCGTGTCTGCGGATCAGTGGACCGACCATTTCGTACTTGGCCTATCCTACGAAGCGCCCGAGGTAGAAGACAACGTGCTGTACGACGGCCAGATCGCCGATCGCGGCATCCAGGCGTTGCGCGAAATCTCTGGCAAACCGTTCTTTCTAGCCCTGGGATTCATTCGCCCGCATCTGCCATTCATTGCTCCGAAGAAGTACTGGGACATGTATCCGGCGCATAGTGTGAAGGTTGCCGACAATCGCCGACCGCCAGAGGACGTGCCGCCCATGGCGTTGACCAACTGGGGCCATCCGCGCACGTACACAGATTTCCCCGATCAAGGTGACCCATCCGATGAGCTGGTACTGCAACTCACTCGCGGTTACTGTGCCTGTGTGACCTACATCGACGCGCAGATTGGCCGAGTGCTCGACGAACTGGATAGACTTGACCTGCGAGACAAGACGGTGGTGGTCGTCTGGGGCGACCATGGCTGGCACCTCGGAGAAAACCACATATGGGGCAAAGCCACCAATTTCGAATTGTCCACTCGTGCACCGCTCGTCGTCAGCGCTCCGCAGGCGAAGGCGAAAGGCCGCAAGACCGACGCACTGGTCGAGTTCGTCGATATCTACCCCACGTTGTGCGAGCTGGCCGGCTTGTCGCTGCCGGATCATCTGGAGGGAACCAGCTTCGCCCCGCTACTGGATCGCCCCGATCGTTCATGGAAGGCCGCTGCCTTCAGCCAGTACCCACACGGTTCCTTCACCGGTCGCTCGATTCGCACGGATCGTTACCGATTCACTCGATGGACCGCGAAGAATAAGCCGAATGAAGTCGCTGGTTTGGAGTTGTACGACCATCAAACGGATCCTGCCGAGAACACCAACATCGCCCACCTCCCGGAAAACACAGAACTGGTCAGGCGGCTTTCGACGCAACTTGGCGCCGGTTGGCGCGAGGCGTTACCGGCAGGTGACTGAGCGCCAATGCCCGTGCCAGACGACGTTCATGAAGACGCAAGTGACTATCTCTCACGAGGCGCGACTGGCAACACTATGTGCGACGGTCGCTCGGCGTCGTGAAAGATGGTCTGGCGAGCCACTTTGGTTTGCGTGTCCGTGGCCGGGTTGTTGCCGGTGTTCGTGTTGCGGTCCCACAACGGGAAACGGCTGCTGGAAAGATGCAGGCGGATCTTGTGCCCTTTGCGGAACACGCGCGCCGTGGGCAGCAGTTCCAGGTCGTACTTGTAAACCTCGCCCGGTCTCAGCAGCTTCGGCGCTTGCCAGATCGACTGCCGGAACCGCGTCCGCATGATGCCCTCGGTCACGTTCATGGCTCTTCCGTCGGGCAGCACGTCGATCAACACTGCCGTGAAGTCTGTATCCCGTGCATCGGTTGCCGCATGCAGCTTCAGGGAGATTGGGCCGATGACTTCGACGTCCTGCTCGAGCGCGGCCGTGGTGAATGCCAGCACGTCGTCTCGGTTCTCGACGGGCCGCTGGTCGAAGGACCCTTCCTTTAGCACGGCTCCTGAGCCGAGCGTCATGTTGATTCCACGATGATTGGCATTGCCGCCGATGCTCGGTACGGGTTCGCGTGGGTCGTAGGTGTACTGAGTCGGGACTTCGTCGCCCGGCGGCTCTGTGTCAAGCGTGCCGATCCGAGACCCGTCGGGGCTGTGTAGGTAGTATCTCACGTCCTGCATCGCGGGCGGTGGCCATTGGGCGTAGTGACGTAGCTCGTCGATGCCCTGGACGAAGATTCGCGCCGGTGGCTGGTCCTTCATGCCGTTGTCTTTGCGCTTGATGACCCAGTCTAGCCAACGAATCGATTCGGACAGCGGCATCTGCTGGTGTCCGGCATTGTCGATCCATACGCGGACCTCGGGCGACTGCCCGGCCTGACGCAAGAGGTTGTAGTACTTCAGTGATGCTCCGGAGTAGTAGTCCCACCAGCCGGCGTAGATATATACCGGAATCTTGATCCGCTGGTACTTGTCGCGCATCCCTATGTGCGCCCAATAATCATCGTACTTCCAATGCGAGACGTATTCGTTCCAAAGGGTGTTCTCTCTGTCGCCCACCGCCCGATCCATGTCGATTAGCGGCAGGTGCATGTATGCCTCGAAGGAAGCCTGATTCTTCTCGAAGGCCCGACTGATAGCCGTCATGGACAGGTTCATCGCGCCATGGGCACGGTAAGCACGCTCCCAAAAGTCCGGATTGATCACACTCGGGATAATGGCCACCAGATGCGGCGGCGGCCCTGGATCCCCGTTGGCTGCGGCCAGCCATTGTGTGGCGCCCCAGTACGACGGGCCGAACATGGCAACGTTGCCATCACACCACGGCTGCTTGGCGATCCACTCGATCGTGTCGTAACCGTCCACGTCGTCTGCGAAGAACCTGGCGTTGCCGGAAATGCCGTGAGGGTCCGGCCCGCCGCGGACGCCCTGAGACACGAAAGCATACCCGGCGTCCACAAACGTTTCGGCGCCGCTCTTGGTGACGCCATAGCCTTTCTTTAGCACTGCCGGCCAAGGGCCATCCCCGGAGGGCGTTCTCACGTACGTATTGATTCTCACGCCGTCGCGCATGGCAACGGCCACGTTTCGCTCTGAGGGAAAGACGTTCGTTGACGAGCCGACGAGCGCTGCTGCGACAAGCACAGCCTTTGGCAAACTCATCAAACGTGTCATAGCGATTTCTCCTTGAGATGCTTGCCCTCGATGCGTTTCTTGTTCCGCACTGGACCGACGACGGTTTCCTTCAGTCCTCTCGTCGAGATTCCCGTCGCTGTCATCTGACCCCAGGAGAACATCGTATCCGGCCATCCGTCCATGAGGCTGCTGTTACCGCCAGCGTGACCGCGAACAAGTGGTGTGTCGCTGATCAGTCGCTTGCCCTTCCACACGCCGCGCGTGGCCACCAACAATCCAACGCGGGCCAAGTTGCTGGCGCTCATCACGACCCAACCGCCGCCACCTTGCACGCGGCAGTTGTGAATCTCGTAGGGTGGATCGCAAAACAACCCGTAGCCCGGCATGCCCGGATACCACTCACGATTGTCGTGTAGCTCCTTGCCCGTGGTCCATTGCCAATCATCCGGCGCGATGCCCATGTGCCCGAACAGCCGTTCGTCGAGTACGTCCTTGAGTTCCCTTTTCCAGACGGCAGTCAACGCCTGCGAAAGCCGCCAGCGCCCACCGCTGGAATAACGCCTTTGCTTTCCCGGCTCGATGTGAGCGAAGTTGTCCGCAGTCGGGTCGCCGGTCCACTTCGCCCAACTGGGCACGTCGCGTTTCGTGGACCAGAACCACCCATTGCTGATCGGAAATCCGCCCTTCATTGCGTGCAAATGAAAGAAGGTCAGCGTCCGATGATGGCCACGGTCCATCCGTTTGTGCTCCGCATCCAACCCGCCCTCGCCGGTCCAGTACTTCTGAATCGGATCATTGGCATCTGCGATCAACCCTTCGTCAATGGCCAACTGAAGCGCGAACGATGTGAACGCTTTGCCAACCGACGCGCTATTGACCTTGAAGTCCTCGTCGCCAAACGTCTTTAGCAGATATCCGCCACGCGCGACCACGACACCGAATTGTCTCTTCGGGTTCTGCCCCCAGCTCTCATTGCCCACCGGCTTCTGCCGAGCCACCCAGGCGTCCCATTTCGCAACGTCCAAATCGGCCTCCTCCGGCGTGATCGTCTGCCATTCGTCATCTGGATAGACGACCCAAGCCGGAACTTCAGCAGTCCACGTTATGCTGCAGGGCAGTAACACGAATGTCAGAATTGAAAGCGCGACAGCAGGGGACAGTTTCATGGTCGATGCCTCATCGAGACGTGTAGTTGGACAACGCAGATTTGTACGCGAATCCGTCGAATATGGGAATCCGAAGCGTAAGCGAGGAAATCGGCGCAACGTCGTCCCTCCCTTACGCTTCGGGTTGTGATAGCCGCCACAGTATCGCTCTCCAATTAGGCATCACAGTACACCCGACAAGTCGGCGATGAACACTTGGCGTCGTCCGTCGGGGGCTCCGTTGAAGCAGACCTTCTTGAAGTCGCGACTCCAGGCGGGATGAGGGTCCAGACGCAAAGTTCCGCGGCCGAGATCTCCTTTGCGACCCAGCGTGTATATGTGACAGACCACCTCTACCTCGTCCGCCGCCGTGTCCAGCAGCCGTATGGGAACCTCTTTGTTCGGCGGGACGACGCCTTCGGAAGAGTAGGCGTCGGTGACCAGATACTTCCCGTCCGCGGTAATGCTGGGGTGCCCGCCGCCGGGATGCTTCTCGCTGATCACTCGGAAATCCGACCCATCATAGCGATATTCACAGAACAGCAGTTTGTTTCCATGGGGCCTCAGATTCATGATCAAGTGTTCGCCGTCTGGATGCCAGTTGGGATGGTGACCGCCTTTGCTCCACAGGCCGTGATCGATGGCCAGCTTGATGTCGCTGCCATCCGTCTTGAACGTGAGGACCGACAGTTTCTGGCGGCCCGTCGCTCTGGGAATCGCCCGAAAAACTTCCATGATTCGCGTGTTTTGGCGATTGAACTTCGAATGGAACAGGTAGCACACCATGTTCGCAAGAGACTGGGGGTCCCTGATCCGTTCATACAAGTCGGCGACGCTGACCAACAACTGCTTCTGGTTCGTCCGCAGGTCCGTCTTCCAAAGGCCTTCGTCCGGTGAAGCCATCACCGACAGACGCGGCACGTTTTTCCAATCGACCGGCACGCCATAACCAAACTGTGTGGAGTTCATCAGTTCGAGCGGGAACCCGATCACGCTCGACTCGTCGGGAGCGATGTGGTACATCGGGCCGGCGAACGCCTTCGCCTCGCCCGTTTCCAGGTCCAATCGCACGGCCACGCCTCGACCATCGATCAGGTCGTTGGTGTACAGATGCCGGTCCGTTCGGCCCCAATTCAGATTCGCGCCCAATTGAAAGCCCCACCCCTTGGTCATGTAGACCGTTTCAATCGTATGCGATTCAAGATCGATGACGCAGACGTCAGCCGTGTCACCTGGGTTCGGTTGACGATCCTGGAACGGGAACCGTGTCACCGCCAGGTACCGTTGTGAAGGGCTGAACGGACAAATGTCGTAGAAGGTGTGCAGATAGAAACCGTCGTCCGGAGTCACGCAAGTGACCTTGCCAAATGTTTCCCCCGGACGATACGGACGCACGGTGAACGAACGTTTGTCCGAAGCCGGCTTCGCCACCGCCCAAACGCCGGGGCCGACGGTGCCCGCTATCAGCCCGGCTGATGTACGTAAAAAAGCTCTGCGTCTCATCGTTATGTTCTCCTGGGTTTGACAGTATGTTAGTGCGCTGAGTCGCTTGAATCTATATACCCGCGGTAACGGCCCGACGACTTTCGCCATGAACACGCATACAACGTCGTGACCGGCAGGCTCGCGTCTCGTTGGAGGCCCAAGAAGAGACGGAGCGGCTGGTGCGCGATCAGGAGATCGCCCTGATGCAGCGGAAGCGAGTGAATACGTGGTTTTGCACCACGTCGCGCCGCTGGAGGTTGGCTCCGCGATTCGGATGACCATGGGTAGCTTGACGATAGTCGCGCAACCACGTAGAACATGCGCCATGTCCATCACGGCATTGAAGTTAGACAAGGAGATCTCGAAATGGCTGGTGAGATGAGTGTTCAGGATTTGCTTGCGTCCAAAGAGAAAGAACTGCTGGAAACTTGGATGACGGCCCAGACTGCGGACGCCGCGTTGCGAGCGGATCTACTGAGTGTCGACGACCTGCGCAAGCAGTCGATTGAGTTTTTGCGGGCCTTTGTCCAGGCTATGGCGTCGGGGAATCTGGGAGACATCGCGCAGCCCGAATATGCGAAGGTGCGAGATACGCTGAAATCAATATCGAAAAGCCGGGCTACACAGGGCTTCACTCCGTCCGAAACGGCGGCGTACATTTTCAGCCTCAAGGACAGCATCCTCGAATTGCTGCAAGCAGAATTTGGCGGCGTACCCGATCGGCTGAACACTGAAGTGATCCGCATCTCGAAGCTCTTGGACAAACTGGGGCTGATCACGTTCGAGGAATACACGCGGGGACGCGAAGAGACCGTGAAAGAGCAGCAGAAAAGTATCCTCGAAATGTCTTCGCCCATCGTTACGCTCTGGGAGAAGATTCTGGCCGTGCCCATCATCGGTTTGCTGGACAGCCGGCGAACGCAACAGATTATGGAAGAGCTGCTGCAGACGATCGTCCAGACCGGTTCGAAGGTGGCTGTCATCGACATCACGGGCGTGGGCGTGATGGACACGTTGGTGTCGACGCATCTGATCAAGACAGCCAGTGCCGTGAAGCTGCTGGGCGCCGAGGCCGTGATTACCGGTATCCGTCCCGAAGTCGCTCAAACCGTGGTACACCTTGGTGTGGACCTGGGCGGTTTGGTGACACGAGCCAGCATGGCTGATGGGCTGGCTTACGCGTTCACCAAGCTGGGCCTGCACGTTGTGGAGAAGAAGACCGATGCGTAAGATCCCCATCATCAAGATCAAAGAAAACTTGATCGTCTCGCTGCAGTTCGACATTGACGACAAGACGGCGCTCAGCCTGCAGACCGATCTTCTCCAGGAAATCCGCCGCACCGGCGCTACGGGCGTGCTGATCGAGCTATCGGCGTTGGACATGGTGGATTCCTTCATGGGCCGGACCCTCTCGGATATCTCGCGCATGTCGGCCAGCATGAACGCCCGCACGGTGATCGTGGGCATTCAGCCGTCAGTCGCCATCACGCTGGTCGAGTTGGGTCTTCAGTTGGAAGGCGTGTACACGGTACTGAACGTGGAAGACGGCCTCGATCTGCTGGAAAAGCTCCGAACGGAAGAGGTGGAACATGGTCAGGCCTGACGTGCGCGAGGTCCGTATCCAGAAAGAAGAGGACCTGCTGCACGCTCGACAGGCGATCCGCGAACTTTCTACCGAAATGGGTTTTGGGCTGGTGGACCAGACGCGACTGGTTACGGCCGTCAGCGAGCTGACGCGAAATGCATTCAAGTACGCTGGCGGCGGCGTTCTTGCGTTGGAGCATATCGAGCGGAACGGCAAAACCGGCATCCGCGTAACCGTCACCGATCACGGTCCGGGGATCGCCGACATCGAACTTGCCATGACCGCAGGATACTCCAGCTCGAACGGACTGGGCCACGGCTTGAGCGGAAGCAAGCGTTTGATGGATGGACTCGAAATCCAGTCGAAAGTCGGTGAAGGAACCAAGGTCGTCGCGGTGAAATGGATGTGATGCAGCGCCAGCTTTATGCACCCCACCGAGCCCGTCTCGAATGGTGTAAGGATAAGCGAAAATGCTAGGTATGGTAACCCGAAGCGTAAGCGAGGCACCGCGGTATCAAAACCCGAAGCGTAAGCGAGGCACCGCGGTATCAAAACCCGAAGCGTAAGCGAGGACGAAGCGGTTTCCAGCCTCATTCCTCGCTTACGCTTCGGGTTACGATGGGGAGACATTTTCATTCCTCGCTTACGCTTCGGGTTACGATGCCATCAATGCCGCCAAAGTCCTTGATCTCCCAACATTCGGCCCTGTGCCGGTGGAAACGGGTTTGACAACTAAAGCACCGCCATCATGGACGTAGCAAGCTCACATATCGCCATCGACATTTGCGAATGGGCTCATATGGCCAAGGCCCGTCGGCGGGCGGCCGAATTGGCAACGAAGCTGGGGTTCACGGAACAGGCCGTGGGTGAGGTCTCGATCGTCATGGTCGAGTTGACCGAAAACCTGGTCGCTCACGGCGCCGTTCGAGGACGAATTCTGTTGTCCGTAGTCGAACAGGGCGACCGGAAAGGCCTTCAAATCATCTCGGAAGACAGCGGGCCTGGTATCGCCGATGTCAGTTGGGCAATCCAAGACGGTCACTCGAAGAAGACAACCCTGGGCATCGGCCTGGGGGCAGTCAAACGGTTGATGGACGAGTTTGACATCATCTCGCAGACGGAGCGAAAGGGAACGACGGCAAAAGCAGACAACAAGCAAGGCATCGGCACGGTCGTGGGGGCACGCAAATGGTTGCCTGCGCAAGGCGCTGAAACAACCAAACCGGCGGCGACCATGTCCTTTGGCATCATGAGCCGGCCCGTTCAGGGCGAGACGGCCAATGGCGATGGTTACTTTCTGAAATACGACAAAGACGCCGTCTTAGTCGCTACGATCGACGGGTTGGGCCACGGACCGGACGCCGAAGCCGCCACCCGCGAAGCCACCGCCACGTTGGCCGACGAATCCTCGAAGCCGCTGGACGTCATACTGGCCAGCATGCACAAGCGATTGCGCAAGACGCGAGGCGTTGCCGTGTCCCTGGCTCGCATCCGTCCGGTCGACGGCACCATGGACTACGCAGGCGTGGGGAATGTGGTGACGCGAGTGTACAATTCTCCCCAACCGGTCCGACCTGTCAACTTCAACGGTATTGTGGGCGCGAACCTGCGCCAAATTCGTGTCTACCAATACCCCTGGCACGCGCAGAACGTGCTGATCATGACCAGTGACGGTATCTCGGAGAAGTACGACCCTGACAGTTATCCAGGGCTGTTGGGCAAGCACCCCATGATCATCTCTTCGGTGCTTTTGCGTGATTTCGGTCGCGAAAACGACGACGCCACAGTGGCCGTTGGAGCAAAACCATGAACATCGGCCAGATCCAGGTCAAAAGCGAAAGAGATATCGTCACGGTCCGCCAGGCGGTCAAGGGCCTGGGCGCGTCGATGGGTTTTGAATTTCTGGATAGCGTTCGCATCGCTACGGCGGCCAGCGAACTGACTCGCAACGTGCTGGAGCACGCCGGCGGGG
>JADHUC010000094.1 GCA_016784735.1 Pirellulaceae bacterium
CGACGATCACGGTGGGCAGCCTGGGGTCCGGGGACACGGTGACGTGGAGCCAGACGTACGACAACGAGAACGTGGGCACGGGCAAGACGCTCACTCCGGCCGGTACGGTCAGCGACGGGAACAGCGGCAACAACTACGCCGTGACGTTCGTCAACGACCTCACGGGCGTGATCACCCAGCGGCCAGCCTCGGTGACGCCGAATCCGGCGAGCAAGACCTACGCTCAACCGGACCCCATTCCGCTGACCACGGGCACGCTCAGTAACTTCCTGGCGGCCGATGGCGTCACGGCGGTTTACAGCCGTACGTCGGGTGAAGCCATAGGGACCTACACGATCAGCGCGACATTGAGCCCGGCGGGTGTGCTCGGCAACTATAACATCACCTACAACACGGCGAACTTCACCATCACGCCGGTCGATAACACGCCACCTACCACAACGGGAATCGGTGATATTGAAGTCGCGGAGGATGCGGCAAATACGATCATTGACCTGTTCGCTGCATTCGAAGACGCCGAGGATTTGGATGCCGACCTGACCTATACGATCCAGTCGAACAGCAACGCTGGTCTGTTCACGTCAGTATCCATCGATGACGTCGCAGGCATGCTCACGCTTGACTACGCACCGGACACTACGGGGACCGCCGACATTACCGTCCGTGCGACCGACACCGGTGGACTGTTCGTTGACACAACGTTTACCGTGACGGTTATGGCGGCCGAGGAGCAAATCGACACGATAGTCGGCGACATACAAGATCTCGTGGATCAGGATGCACTGAATCCGAAGGACGCGGACAAGCTAATAAAGAACCTGGACAAGGCAAGTGAAAAATTCGCTGAAGGCAACAACGATAAGGCGGTCAAAGAACTCGATAAGTTTGTCAAGAACGTTGAGAAGCTGGTCGACAAAGGGAAACTCTCGGCGGAAGACGGACAACTGCTGATCGACGCAGCCAACGATGCCATCGCGTCCGCGCCTGTATCCGTGCCTCAGGAGAACACGCAGATACTGATCACTGATGTCGAAGCGTTGGTCGACACGGCAGCACTTTCCGAAAAAGACGCTGATAAGCTCATCAAGGAGCTGGATAAGGCGATCAAGGAATTCGACAAACTGCGAATCGACAAGGGTATCGAGAACCTCGGCAAGTTCATTGATAAAGTCGAAAAGTTGGTCGACAAGGGGAAACTCTCGTCGCAAGACGGGCAACTGCTGATTGATGCTGCTAACGGTATCATTGCGTCCGCGATGCCCGGTTCGCCGTTGCGAGCCAGTGAAGTGGCGGGCCACGACTACGTAAATCAGACGATCCCGAGCGGCGGCGTTCTGGAATCGCTGGTTGCGAGGGGCAAAGCATACTGGGCTTCGGTGGGAGTCGAAGCCGGATCGTTCGGTTTGCTGGACAACGTAGCCATCCGCATCACAAACTTGCCCGGCGACTACCTTGGCTTTGCCTCATCCACTTCCATTTGGATCGACCAGGACGGAGCGGGGCATGGCTGGTTCGTCGACACGGCGTCCCCGTCCTTGCTCCAGATCCCGACGGACAAGATGGATTTGTTGTCAGTGGTGACGCACGAACTCGGCCATGTGCTCGGCTTCCAACACGACGCATCGGATTCGGTCATGGACGCTTGGCTGTCGCAGGGGAGCAGACCACCTATCAACAGGCCGGCGAACCTCGGTTGGCTGTATGATTTCTCGCCCAGGTCGGCAACGTTCTATCCCGTCGGTCGCTGGACAGACGATACTTTCTTGCTTTCGAGCAGTGGCACCGCAAATGACCGAGCCCTCTTGTCCCTGCTGGATGAGTGGGCTCCCAGTACTACGGACCGGGCCATATCAGATACAGCACGTGGACGGGTGGCGTCAGATAGGCGAGCCAAGACCGCAGCAAAAGAAATCGCCTCGAGGGATTCACTATTCGGCAGCCTGGTAGAGTTGGGGCTGGACGAGTACGATGACGATTAGGACGCCACCAAGGGACGAGTGGACGGCGTGATTGCTTGAATGTTCACGTAGTTGTCCGGCTGAATCGCCGAGAACGACCTTGAGCGCAGTGAATCCCCGTTTCCGTTAACCTCGAACATGATCTACGATTGCCTCTGAGTCACGATGACCGATCGGACCGTCTATCTGATGCGCGGGTTGCCCGCCTGCGGCAAGAGTTTCACCGCTCGGGAACTGGCGGGCGATACGGGTATCGTATTGGAGACGGATCAGTACTTCTATACCGAGGTGGGCGAAGATCCTGCGTGCTACGATTACAGCCACGGTCTGTTGCCCGAGGCCCGCCGCTGGAATTTCGAACGATTCATTCGAGCGATCGAGGAGGGCATCTCGCCGATCGTTGTGGACCGGGGCAACGGATTGAATCCAGAGACACAGCAGTTTGCGCGATACGCCGTTGATTACGGGTACCAGGTCGAATTGAGAGAGCCCGAGTCCGAATGGTGGCAGGAGATTCGTGTGCTTTTGAAGTACAAGAGCGTCACAAAGGAGATCCTCTACCAGTGGGCTGACCGCCTGGCGGAAATGAGCCATTCGACACACCGCGTGCCGGTCGCTACGATCCGGCACTGGATGGACAAATGGCAACACGGTTTGACCATTCAGGACATTCTGGAGTATCAGCCGTCTCAAGAATGAGCTAAGTGGGTCCGGGTCTACTGAGGCAAGTCCCAGGAATAGTCTACCACAGCAGGACCTGCTACAGCCTGAACGCGTGAAGGGGACAGTCCCATTTTCGCTCCGCAAGGCCTGCGCGAAAATCGGGACAGTCCCCGACCACTGGTATGTCTTTTCTTGGGACTTGCCTCACGTATCATTGTGGGGCACGTTGCCAACGTGCCAGGCACGATGGAATCGTGCCCCACCTATTTCCTTTGCGTCCCGAAGAAACCCGGGTTACTCGTTGCGTTGGCCGGGCAGGGACACCGGCCTGCTCGCTCTCTTGTCGAGGGGCATCAAGGCACCGACGGATACGAGAAATTGTCCCAGTTGGCTCGCCAGCCGCTCTCGAACTTCGGGGTTTTCATCCGCCAGATTGCGTTGCTCGCCAAGGTCCTCGGCCAGATTGAACAGTTCGTATCGCTGGTCTTCGTGGTAGTAGATCAGCTTCCAATCACCTCGGCGGATGCTGCTGGACGGTCCGATCCCCGGTCCGTTTGGCCCCCAGTTGTTCGGATAGTGCCAGAACAGCGCCCGGTCGTTCGGATCTCCTTCGGCCTGCCGAAGCAGCGGGACAAAACTGACCCCGTCCATCACACCGCCGACTTGCTGGAAGTCTTCAACGCCGGCCATTTCCAGAATCGCGGGGAAGAAGTCCTCGATAATCACGTAGCGGTTGCAGGCTGAGCCCGGTTGGGTTACGCCCGGCCATTTGGCGATCACGGGAACGCGCACACCACCTTCGTGTGCCGATCCCTTGCCGCTGGACAGCGGCTTGTTGTGCGTATGGGGCTTGCCGCCACGGCCATGAGCGCTCAATCCGCCGTTGTCCGACATGAACAGTACGATCGTGTTGTCCGTCAGGCCGTGCCGTTCGACGTTCGCCAGAATGTCGCCCAGTGATTTGTCCATGCCTTCGACCAAGGCCGCGTACATGGCCTCGGTGTGGTCGAGCCCCGCATCCCGGTACTTCTGATAGAACCGTTCGTCCGGCGCAAACGGTACGTGGACTGCGTAGTGGGCCATGTACAAGAAAAACGGTTTGCCGTCCGCCACTGCCCGGTCGACGGCTTTGTTGGCCTCGATCGTCAATGCCTCGGTCAGAAAGACATCTTTGCCGTGATATTGTTCAAGGCCGGGAACATCCCAAACGCGGTCGCCGCGTCGCCATACTGCACTGAAGTTCTGCGTGCCAAGGTAGCTGCCCGGGCCGCCAGCCGCGTGTCCACCGATGTTCACATCGAATCCAACGTTTCGCGGATCAGCTCCAGGAGTGCCGACTGCGCCGAAGTGCGCCTTGCCGGCGTGGATCGTACGATAGCCGGCTCGCTTGAGCACGGCAGGTAATGCGGTCGCGTGGATTGTTCGCTCGATGCCCGGCTCGGGGCTCAGGCCGTTGACGTTCCACTTGGGGAATTCCAGCCCCGGGTGGCGACGGTCATTGCTGGCGTTTCTTCGTAACGTCCAATTCGTCACGCGATGTCGTGCGGCGTTTAATCCCGTCATCAAGCTGACGCGCGTGGGCGAACAAACGCTGCATGCGTAGGCCTGGGTGAACTTCATGCCGGCGGCGGCCAGCTTTTTCATGTTTGGGGTCCGGTAGCGTCTGTTGAACGGGGTGACCTCGTTGTGAAAAGGCACCGATGTGTCCTGCCATCCCATGTCGTCCACAAGAAACAGGACGATGTTTGGCTTTTCGGCGGCGTAAGTCACTCCGCCTATCACGCCGCCCGCCAGACAGAGAATCAAAATAGCGCGCCGCAGTTGCAGTAGCATCTCGAAAGCTCCCAAGTGATCTCGCCTCTTAAATCGTACGTGCCAAGTCTAGGATTCTCGTGGCATCATCGTTTAACCGCAAGCCGGTGAAAACTATTGAAAAAGTCGCCTTTGAGGGGCATAAGTAGGTCCCGCTTGCCGAGCGGGGCCTGGCATTCCGAGGTTTGTCAAAGCTCTCAGGTCCCGCTCGGCAAGCGGGACCTACCTTCTTGGCAGCTTCGGAGGGTTACCCGCGCGGGCCGTAATGTGGCATTGGGGGCCCAAGTTCGTAGGCCCCCAGGTCAGGGGCCTTTCCGGTGAAGCCGTCGGTGACGTTGGGAATGACGGTGCCGGCGTCGACGGCGCGCGAAATGGCTTTCGGCCGGGCATCGCCGAAGTTCAGATCCTTGTGCGTCTTCGACTCGCACGGCGGTTTGGGCACGTTCACCAAATCCTCGAAACCAACGGCGACCGCATGCCGTTCGAAGCCCGTCGATTCGGCGAATTCGCCGAAAGTCGGAAAACTCAGCCGACGTTTCGGCATCCATCGTTCGTCGAAGACGGTCCACTCGATCGGTCCTACGACCGTGTAGCCGTTGTAGTCGATCTGGCTGATCTCGGGATCGAAAAAGCCGCTGCTCAACGTTGGGCCGTTCAGTCCCAAGAAGAGGTTATTGAAGATCCGCGAATTGGAGAAGCCCGGGGTGATCGACGCGACTCCCTTGCCGTGGATCATGCCGCAACAGACGCTGGTATTGTTGTAGATCAATACACCCGCCGGCTGGACGTTGGTCTTGAACGGAACGCCGCGAGTGATGTTGTACTGCACGTTGCGAATGAAGTAGCAGGGCCCGCCGTAGATCGGCTGGGCGCTCAGCCCGATGTGCTGATCTACCAGCCGGTTGTGAAAGAAGCGTATGTTGTGCTGCCCGGCGTCCGCTTCGTTGTCATCCCAACTCTGGCCAACGTCGTTGTTGTAGAAGTCGATGGCCGCAGCTTTCTTCTCGAAGACGCTTCGATCTGCCACTTTACCAAACACACTGATGCCATCCTTGTGATTCTGAGCCAGGTTGTAGCAGACGTCTACGCCTTGACCGTTCACCCAAACGCCCTTGTAGGGAAACGGCTTCTGCTCGCTACGAAACCATGTGCCTTGGGTGCCGCGAAAGACGTTGTCGGCAATGTAGATGTCACGACATGCTGACGAGCGGATCAGAATGCCGGACCATCCGCAATCTTCGAAACGGCAATATCGAACGGTTAGGCCCCGCGTCGTACCGCCATCTCCGCTGTGAATGCCGTAATCGAAATTGCGGATCGTCAAGCCCCGAAACCAATGGTAGTTGGCGGAACTCACGTCGAACAACGATACGTTCTGGTGCCAATGGAAATCGTCCGTTCCCTTGATCGGCTCGCGAGTCACGTTGTCCGCGTCGGGATTGCCTTGAAACACGACCGGTCCGTCGCCTGCATCACGAATGACAATAGGGCGATCACGAGTCCCACTCTTGTTTAACGCGTACGAACCGCCGTATCGGCCGGCGTGCAACAGAATCTGGTCCCCCGGTTGAACCTGCTCGTACGCGGCCAGGAAATCGTCGTATGCCGGTTGGATCTTCTCGCCTTCGTGCTCCGACGGATACACGTGCAACAGGCGTCCGTTGGCGAAAACCTTCGGTTCGGACTTGGTGGCAACAATCAGCCGTTTTTCATCGACCGAGCCCCCTGATCCGTGATCCAGGTCCGTCATCGTCAGTCTGACTTCGTACTTTGTGCCTGGCTCTAGGAACAAAATGCTCCCTGCATACAGGTTGCCGCAAACGTATTCCCACGTGGGATTATCTCTCGGCGATTTCGCATCGCGTCCGACGCGTTCTCCTTTGATGCGCAACAAATCCATCCCCTGTTTCCACTCGCGTTTACCTTCTTCGCGATACTGTACCGAGACACACCCGTTTCGGTTTTCGTCGCCGCGGATTTTCCACTCGAAGCCCAGCGAGTGCAACGTCGACGGCTCGACGTACAGATCGCCAGCCACGGTTCGCCGCGGATCGTCGTCTGTGGTACGCGAGTCGCACGGAATCACGCGGCCGTCGGCAGACACGTCGATCGAAGCATCGTCGGCGATGGGAAGCAGTACAGCGGTCAGGAGAGTTGCTGCAAACATGGGACACCAAAAGAAATGTTATGAGTTTGTCTCTTTACCCGTTTCACTCGTTCCCAAGCTCTGCTTGGGAACGCATTTTCTGGAAGCTCCGCTTCCGGTCTTGCGAAGCAGAGCTTCGGGAATTCAGGTTCCCAAGCCGGAGCTTGGGAACCAGGTGCAAGGTGCAATATGTCGAGCAACTCGCGACGGGGATGTCTATTCCAGCGCTGGCCCCGCGATGCGTTCGCCCCGTTGCTGGCGTTTTTGATCCTCCGGGTCGAAGGTGCCGTAGAACAGCGCGTTGGTGTCCATCCATGTCACCAGGCGTTCCATCTCCTGCTCGTCAAGCGTTACGTCCTCGTGTCCTTCCAGGATCAGGGTCATCAGTTTGCTGGCCCGAGCGCCAAAGAGATTCGGTCGACTCATCGGTTCGAAGTTGGCTGCCGGTGGCGACTTCCACTCCGAGTAGGGCACCATCGGCGCGAGCGCGTTGTACGACGCTGAAAAAGCGCCTTCCGGAGCGCCGGTCAGCACGATTCCTCCTTCGGCCTCGGGCCCGGTGTGACATTCCACGCAGTGCTTGTCCAGCACAGGCTGAACCAGGATCGGGAAACTGAGTGGCCTGGAGCCATCGGGGCCGGGAGCGATCGTCGAGGGCGGCCGGTCCTTTGCCAGCGCCGAAGCGTTGAACGCGACGCTGGTACGTTTCTCGTGGCACCCGACACACGATGTGTGCTCGCCGGGTTGAAGGTACGTGAGGCTGCGCATGGTCTGCACCGCCATGCCTCGTTCGTCGAGGGCTTGGAAGGAAAACGGGATTCCCGCTGGCGCGCGAAAGTAGGCCGAGCCATCCGATTCGACGGGAACCGTGCCTAGAACCTGCTTGCCCGGCGAGGCGTTGGCCAAGCCTACCTTTGGAGTGTTTGCATGCGGTGTTGTTTTCGGCAGCACCTGCAAAATCCGGAGATGCGTAATCGCGTCTTTCCCGTCCTTGGGGAGATCTGGCCAACTGTCATAGACGTTCTGCAGGAAGAAAGTCCCCTCGCCCGCGCCGCCGTGTGCCAAATCGGATGGAATGGCTGGAATCGGCTCGCGAGCTCGCAGCGGCATCGGCCAAAGACTGCCGATGCTTGCATCTCGGTAGATGAGTTCCTTGTTGCCAAAGCGATCGACCAGATAGATGCCGAACATGTTAGCTGGGTTGGCAAAGGGCTCGCCAAACAACGGATCGAAGCTGTACGCGGCCAGGAAATAGTCTTTCGACAGCGGATACGGTGACCGGTAGCAGTGGCCAGGCCAGCGCAACTCTTCGGCTGGCACTTCCGGCGGAGTCGGAACGCCCACGGGCGCGTACCAACGTTGCACGCGGAATTCGCTCTCCGGAAACAGAGCATCGGGAGTCAGCCGGGTAATCGGCTCCAGGCCGTCGATCCCTCGGGTCACATCCAGCAGAATGATCGAGCCGGCTGTCATGGCATGATGCGCAGCGGCCGTAGCCATCACCAGATTCGAACTCGGCACCGGCCGAGCTTCCCATACTCCCACGGGATTGAAGGTATTGTTGCCGTAGTAGGCGGCAACGTTCGTCCCGTCAGGTCGTGCGGTCCAAAGCTGTTGATAGTGGACAGCGTGCCGGTCCACGTAATCCCAACGCGTGTAAATGATGCGCCCGTCGTTCAGCACGGCGGGGTCCCATTCGTGCGTTTCGTGGAACGAAATGACGCGGGGATCCGAGCCGTCGCCGTTGGCCGTAGCCATCGTGTAGACGGGGCACGGCCCTCGGCCACAGCGATGAAAGCCGCCTCGCCGAGTCGACAGAAATAGCAGCTTTCCGTCGGGCAGGTAACGCGGCGAGAAGTCGTCGTACGGCCCGTCGGTCAGTTGTCGCGTTTCGGAACCGTCGGCCGAAACCTCGTACAGCCGATAGAATCGCTGGTCGTCGGTCCGCCAGTCTGCAGCCGGCGAGTCGGCCGCGCAGAAACCGAACAGCACGCGCTGCCCATCCCAGGATACGTCCAGGTGAAGATAGCTTCCACATGGGAGATCGCCCAGTTGGCGACACTGCATCGACTTGCCTGGAGCATCCAACACGAAGACGCCGCCGCCGGGACGGGATATTCGCCCGTAGTATTGCGTCAGTTGGTGGCTGAAAGCGCTCGGAACACGCTTGACGAACACCAGGGGTCCAAAATCGGCTAGCGGGTTTCGAAAGACGATTTCCCTCCGCAACAAGTGAACGCGGCGCCATAGGTCCTCCCAACGGGACTCGCCCGTCGACTCGCTGGCCGCCGATTTCTGCCACTCGGTCCGTAACTCTTCCCACTTCCGTGTGAGATCGTCGACGGCAATTGCAGACGTAGCATAATCCTTGATCAGTTCATCACCGCGCTCGAAAGCGGTCTGGATGGCCTCGTTCCAAGTTCGCGATTCACGCGGTGTGCCAATTCCATCCTGCATGCGCCAGTCCCATTCGATCAATTCCTGTTCGATCGAAGGACGCGGCTCGGGTAGGATTCGAGGCGGATACTGCTCCTTTTCCTGCGGGAATCGCAGGGGGATGGCGTACGACTGGTCGTCCAGGCTGTAACGCAACCGGCCCCAACGGACTCCCGTCTCGCCGCCGGCGCCACGCGTCGTGAGGACAATCTCAGCCTCCCCGCCGCCCTCGACCGGTTCCGATTCAAGCACGGCCGACTCGCCGCCCTGTATCGTGCGACTGACCGACTTGCCGCCAACCGAAATCTCCACTTCGGCCTGCTCGCCGTGGACGACGGTCACGTCGGCACTAACTCGGATCGGTTCTGTGACGTTCTTCACCGGGATGAGAAAACGGGCTTCTTCGTCACGACAGACACTTACCGTAAACATCCTGCTCGTGTCCATGATCGCGACCTGGGGACCGGATTCTCCTGCGATCATCGAGAAGCCGCACGCGGCTGTGCTGGCTGGCGGGGCAGGATCGTCGGCGAAGGATGTGGAAACCGCTCCGAAAAAGGGCATCCTTCCATCGACAACAAGACGCGCCTCGGCCCAGTTTGCCATGTCGCAACCGATGCCGTCACCGCCGTCTTTGGCGATCAGCCGAAGCTGTCGTGCGCCGGCCAGCGAGACCTCGACTTCCTTCGGCGGATCGCTGTCGGACATTGGCCCGCACTCGAACGCGATACGACCGTCCACCGAAATCTGAAAGACCACGCTACCCCGGCTGCCGCCTTGCCACTGAACGCCGACCAGAGCTCGAAAGGAGGTGTACTGGCCATCCAGATCGACGACGATTTCGCCGTTCGCATGGTGCCCCAAACCCTTCTTGAAGATCGTTTCCCCAATCTGCATCGGCGAACCCAGCCCGCCCGTTGCCGCTGCAGCCTTGTCCACGCCAAAGTCGCCCCACTGCTGCTGGTGCGTCATGGAGAAGTTCGCCGCCTGATCACTGAGGCAGATCTCGCCCTCGGCCCTCAGGCGCTCGGCGGAGGCGACCAGGAGAAGGAAAAGCAGAAGGACCGGCAACACGACGTGAAAGACGGAGAACCCGAAATGCAGCCCCGGAATAAGTACCTTTTGCGCTCGCATTGTCATGGTCCCATTCGCCTCCGCAACGTGGATAGTTTCTCGTTACCGGCAGTCTGTACCTACCATCATTGCCGCACTTGCGCAAAGTTGCAATCGGAAACGGAATCTAACTGGAAGCAAGTGCGTTCCGCGAACATGCGAGTTCATTACCCAGCGCCCCTACTGCCCGCAGTCCAGCTTCTGGATAATGCCGTTACTCGGGAGACCTAGCGTTCAACGACTACTGAACACGGCTTAAGCTGGTGGCGAACGCAGACTGCGTTCGACCTCTTGGTGAGAGGTCCCAGTGCCGACGGCGGATCACCGCTCGACCAACGTCATGCGATCTTGCATCGCCCGGTCGAAGTCTCCAGTGGAAAACCATCAATTCGCCAGCGGCTTTCCTCGGTAAGTCAGACCGCTGTCGGACCCGGTAGATACTGCGTCCAGTACCCGATACAATTATGGAGTTGCGGTGGAGCAGCCTGAACGTGTTAGGTTCGGACAACACCGCAGAAACACTTTTTTTGAGGAATTGGGCGACATGGCAGAAGGCACGATCAAGCGACTGACTAACAAGGGCTTCGGGTTCATCAACATTGGGGGCGACAAGGACATCTTTTTCCACTCGTCAGACCTGGAAGGCGTGAGCTACGAAGAACTCCAGGAAGGACAGCGAGTGTCCTTCAACGAAGGACGTGGACCGAAAGGACCGAGGGCCGAAAACGTGCAACTGGTCTGAACGCCAGAACGTTGCAGTCGAGATAAGCCGGCGATTATCGTCGGCTTATTGGCTTTGGTGGTGGGGCGCAGCGGCTAGTCCGTCCGCTTCGGTCCCTGACAGCGAAGCGGATTGCCCATAAATCGGCCATCTCGCCGAGCCCGACGTGTGACTCAGCCGGCATCCCTGATTTGCACACTTCTTACACAATCCCAAATTGGCGGTCCCGAAGCGAAAGATCCAGGCAAAAAGTCGGCATGAATGACCAGGACAAGACAAAGCAACAACTTATCGAGGAACTTGCGGACTTGCGGCGGCGAGTTGCCGAGCAGGAAGCCCAATTGGCCCGCTGCGTACAGGCGGAAGATGATCAGCGACAGATTGACAACAGTCTGCCCGTGCTGGTCGCCACCGCTGGCGTTGATGGTTACTACACGGAGGTGAACGCCGCTTTCGGGCGGATTCTCGGTTGGACCGAGGAGGAGTCGCTTTCTCGACCATTTATAGAGTTCATCCATCCCGATGATCGACCGGCGGCGGTTGAGACGTTTGAGCGGCTGAAGTCGGGCGACACGGTTATCGACTTCGTTGATCGCAATGTGTGCAAAGATGGCTCGTACCGATGGATCAACTGGACTGTGATTCCGTTACCAGACCGAGGCATTGTTTTCGGAATCGGCCAGGACATCACGGAGAAGAAGCTGGCCGATGAGGCATTACGTGAGAGCGAACGCAGGTTGAACACGTTGATCTCGAATCTTCCGGGTGCCGTTTTCCGCTGTACGGCCGATCCAGACAGGACAGTCGAGTTTCTCAGTGACGGCTACCTTTCGCTCACGGGCGATGATCCTTCCGCACTAATTGGCCAGCCTGGTACTCGTTACCATGAACTCGTCCACCCTGATGATCTCCAACGCGAGTTAGACGCAATTCAGGATGCCATCGCTCAGAGGGGACAGTTCCAGGTGGAATACCGTCTCCAGACTACATCCGGTGAAGATAAGTGGGTTTGGGAACAAGGTGCCGGTGTCTTCGCCGACAGCGGCGAACTGTTGGCAATCGAGGGATTCACGACGGATATCACGCCGCAGAAGAATGCAGAATTGGTTCTTCAGAAGGCTCACGACGAGCTGGAGCAACAAGTCAAGGAACGCACGGCCGACCTAAGGGACGCCAACCGAAGACTCATCACGACGCTGGAGAGCATTACGGATGGCTTCATTTCGCTCGATCACCAATGGCGTCACACCTACGCAAACCAGACTGCTGCGAGTCTCTTGGGTGTCACGCCGGATGAACTGCTGGGCAAGGTTCTCTGGGAAGTCCATCCAGAGGCACAAAGCCTGAGCTTCTTTACGGAGTTTCATCAGGCGATGGAGGAGATGACGCCCGTGCACTTTGAGGAATTCTATCCCGATCCGTTGAACAAATGGTACGAATGTCACGGCTATCCTTCGTCGGAAGGGTTGTCTGTTTATTTCCGCGACATCACGGAGCGTAAGGAAGCCCAGGATGCTTTACAAAAAGAACGGGACGCCCTGGATCGAATGCTGCGGGCCAGTGACCATGATCGAAAACTGATCAACTACGAAATCCACGACGGTGTAACTCAACAACTTCTTGGTGCGTTAATGTTCTTCGAAGCTTACTCGAAAGCGTGCCATGAATCCCCCAAAGAGGTTGAGGCTCGTTTTGACGCCGGCTTGGCGGCACTACGGCGGGCGTACGCGGAATCACGCAGCCTGATGGATCGGACGAGGACACCGGTCCTCGATAAGTTCGGTGTCAAATCGGCGATTGCCGATTTCATAGATCAATTCGGCGAGAAGCCAGACGGACCGGAGATTACCTATCGCTGCGAGGCGCAATTCGAGCGACTAGAACCAGTTTTGGAGAACACGATATTTCGTGTCGTCCAGGAAGCGATCACCAATGCCTGCAATCACAGCAAGAGCGAGATAGTCCGTGTGTCACTAACACAAGAAGACGAAGACATGACAGTCGAGGTCCAGGACAGCGGAGTTGGGTTTGATCCAGCTAACGTAGAAAAGGACCGTTTCGGCTTGGATGGCATTCGGGAGCGAACCAGGCTGCTTGGCAAAGACCTGCAGATCGAGAGCACGCCGGGCGTAGGGACCCGAATTCGAGCAACCTTCCCCTTGGTCTACAAAGACGAAAAGGCGGAAGGCGAATAAGGGGCTGGCAATGAAATAGTCTATCGTCCTCTCGCTCGATTCAATGAAGGGCTCGCCCTAATTGTGGTTATTAGACCTCTCCGATGGTACCTATGAGATCCCCGGCGTATTTGGCATCTTCATGAGCACGTTGCCGTTCGGTGAGCGGCTCATTCGGTCCTCCAGTGCATTGCGCCCGCCTTCATAGTTGAATTCGAGGAGAGGGCAGAGCTGTTCAAGTTGTGAAGCGACGCAGTGCGGCGCTGCGATCCACGGACTGGTGATATGTGGGACGACCTTCACACCGGAGCATTGCCGGACGAGTTGGCAGATCTTCAACCACTCGGAGATGCCTCCGCACCATACGGGATCGGACTGCACATAGTCCACGCATTTCCGCTCTAAAAAGGGTTTGACCTGCCAACGCGTGTGCCAATGCTCGCCGCCGGCGATCGTAACACCGGATTCCTCTTTGATCCTGGCGTACCCGTCCACGTGTTCAGGGCAAATGGGTTCCTCGATCCAAAAAGGTCTGTACTGCGCAACAGCCTTACACAATCTGACCGAGTAATCCACGTCATCGAAGTACCGGATGCTGTGGTTGTCGAACATCAGGTGTGCGTCGGGAAGTTCTTCCCGCAGCACGCGTACCAATTCGATGTTCTCTTTCAAACCGGAAACACCGTCCTTGGCGGATTTGGTGAAGTACCATTTCTGGTAAACGTAGCCACGCTCGTAAGCCTCGCGCGCCCTTCGTCGCGCGTCGTCCAGCCCCTTGTCCGCCTCGCCTGGCCGCCAGTACACGGGCACTTTTGTCCGATTCGCATTGCCCATGATCCGGTACGCTGGTTGGACAAGCAACTTGCCGCGCAGATCCCACAAAGCGATATCCAGAGTGCTGAAGGCCATGAAAACTCGTCCCGTTTTCGTGTGTCGCCCTTCACGAGCCTTGTTGGCGATGAGTTCGCCGGTCAGCGGGTCGCGCCCTTCGGCATAAAATTGGGCCTTGCCGGGGTAGATTGCTTCCCAGAGCTGCTCGGCGCTCAATGTGCGATCAAGCGGATCGCGACCGATCAGCAATTCACGAATCCGACTCGTATGCGTTTTGAGGGCGCCCAGATTTTGGGCCCGGCTGCCTCTGAAGCTGCCCTTCGTACCGTTCGCCGCAACGATCGTCACGCCGTCAGAGATCTGTACATCAGCGATCTTCGTCGTTGGCTGAGTCGACACATGGGCCCAACTCAGATTGTTGAACAAGGCCAAACCAGAAACGGTTCCGCCGACCGACGCAAGGAACGGCCTTCGGCCCAGGGCGCCCGCTTTCCGCAGTAATCCATCGGCCATATTCTCTCTCTTCAGCGATGATGTTCTCTGGCAGTAGGTCCCGCCTGCCGAGCGGGACCTTGATTTCTAGGGTATGTCGGCATTTCAGGTCCCGCTCGGCAAGCGGGACCTACTTGAATCTCATCGTACCCACATTCTCAAATATCATCCGGCTCGCGCCCGGCATCCAATCCACCCCAGCGTTTATCCAACTGTTCGGGCCAGGCTGGGCGGTGTGGGGCCTTTCTCGCCGCGTTCGCAGCGGTGATCCAGGTGGGGCCGACGTGGCCGAACGTTCGACGCCAGTCGTTGACGGTTTGCCCATGCTCAACGGCGCCAAGGTCCGGCTTGCCATCGCCAACGTTGTCTTGGTGGTAGCCCTGCCGCGCGACACCAGCGTCGATCGCCGACGAACCGGGCTGCAGGAGGAATAGCGTTTCGGGTGTCCGACCAAGGGCGGGATCAACCGTCAGCCCTCCGAAACCGGTCGTATAGCGGTCTCCGCCGCGCAACAGATTGTATCGCGTTGGGAAGAAGGCTCCGAGCCTTTGCGGCGACCAGCAGCCAGACTGCTGACAATCGGAAAGGACGATATTGTTTTCAAAAACGCTAGCGCCGAACGTGTTGTGCGAGCATCTGCTGCCCGTGAAGTAGGTGTTGTGAACGAATTGCACGCCGTTGTTCTGGCGGCCGGTCCCAACCAGTTTCATGATGCGTCCGCCGCCGGGCCACCAGATGTTGTGGTCGATTGTGAGCGGACCGCCGTTCTCGGTCGTGGTAATCGCCAGGGCGTCGTAGTCTTGCAGAATCAGATTGTGATGAACTCGCATGTTCATCAACGCCTCCACGCCGTCGAACTCCAACGCGTTGTCGATCGCGTTCTGCCACACGTTGTAGGCCACGTCGGATCGCAAGTCGGGCACGTGAGCATAGTCCTTGTGTCGACCTCGCGGGTGGAACAGGTCGAAGCCTTCGTAAACGTAGTTGTGATGGAACGTCAATCCTGTTCCGTTGAATTTGATCGGGTTGATATACGTGTTGTGGTTCCACATGTGATTGGTGACATTGTCGTGCCCACCGGTGCTGATCATCTCGCCTCCGTCCATTTCACAATGTTCGATCGTAAGGTTCGTACACTCGTAGCCGGTGTTGATGGCAAACTGGTAGCCGCTGAAATAGCAGTTGCGGATGCTGACGCTGCGCGAGTTGTTGATCTCGACGCCAACGGTCGGTGCCATGTGAATACGGAGACCTTCGATGTTGACACGATCCGCGTTTACGTCGATCACAATGCCGCAGATCTTTGGGAAGGCGATTTTTCGCGGACTGCCTGGGGAATCTGGAGTTCCGCTGTACCACATCGTGATCGGATGAATTGGCGGATTCGGCGAAACCGTCACGATCTGCTGCTGATTCCAGTAAGCGCCCAGGTCCTTTTGCACCAGCGTCTCGCCGTCGACATCGCGGCTGTTGAAATCCACGGCGACGTGGTTGGGGGCTCGCGCGTCGTCCATATGAAGCCAGAGAGTTTCGGTCACCGCGTCGTGTGCGAAGTAGATGGGGGGCTTCGCATAACGGTATGTGCCGGCTTGCCAGCCCTTGCTCCAGTAGGGCCCACAGGTCCGGTTGTCGAAGTTCTTCTTGGTGCGGTAGTCAAATGCATGTACGCCCTCGACCAGGAGGCCATGCACTGGCCAGTCGATGCCAGTGGTAGACCACGTTTGACTACCAGGAGATGTCTGAACCCAAGCGACAGGCCCCCGATAGCGGTTCGTAACCACTGCTTCGCCGCCATGTTCGGCCTCGAGCGTGATAGATCGGTGAATGTCGAGCGATTCGTGATAAACTCCGTCTTTCAGAATGATCACATCGCCGTCAGACGACTGATCGATCACGTGCTGAATACTCTGGCGGGGATCGACGACACGAGTGGCCCCGTGAACTGGAACGCCAAAGGGCCCAAACACCAGGATCGTTGCCACGACAAAGGACACGCGGCAGCCCAGACGATGAAGCGTCAATCGCGAAGTATGTTTCATGATGTACCGCTCTGGCAACGGAGAAGATCATAACCGATTGACATGCGTCGTGATTATCGCACTGGTTCTATTGTCTTGCCGACGACGCTTCGGATTGAGCCCGAGCGAGTTGAGCGCGCATGGTAACGAGTGTCGCGGCGTGTTCGGCGGCATTGGCGAGGTTCTGGTGTTCGGCAGCATCGTGTTCGAGATCGTAAAGCTCCTCGCCATCAGGCCAGATGGCGTAACGCCAACGGTCCGTGCGAATCGCTTTGCCGAGTTTGTCGCCACGAGTGACGACCGTATAGACGGTCTTCTTTCCGGGGGCTGTCGGATCAAGCAGCATCGGCACAAGACTGCGGCCTTGCAGATCGTCGGGCCCCGTTACGTGGCAGAGTTCGGCGAGCGTTGGGTAGAGGTCTACCAGTTCGACCAGCCCTTCACTGGATGAACCCGCCTTCGTCTTTCCCGGCACTCGAATCACCAGTGGCACTCGATTGCACACTTCGAACAACGTTACCTTGCCCCACATGAAGTGTTCGCCCAATTGGTAGCCGTGGTCGGACGTGAGGATGATGATCGTATCGTCCCAACGACCAGCTCGCCTCAGGGCATCGAAGATTGACCCGATCTGTGCGTCGATGAAAGAGATGCAAGCGTGGTAGGCCTGCATGTATTCACGCCGCAACGGATCGTTCTCCACACCCAACTCGAACCCGAATCCTTCGTAGCGTTTTACCATCGCCGTTTTTGGCGATTGATCCCAAAAGTTCGGAGGGGCCGGTGAAAACTCCAGGTCCTCTCTCGGGTACATCTCGAAATATGCATCAGGAGCAAGGAATGGGCCGTGTGGTTTGTGAATGCCACATGCCATGAAGAACGGTTTCTCGCCATGGCTTTCTTCTTCCAACCAGGACATGATCTGCCGAGCGTTCTTCCCGTCCTTGTGTTGATCGTCGCGGAGACCGCTTGGTCCGTAGCCAGGTTGCTGCCCGCGTGTTTGGGTTGCGATGGTCGGGTAGAACTGTCTCCAAAGTCGGCGATTCCTGCCTTGGTCGACCGGCCCGTGTTTCGCTTCAAACGCCTGGCGAATCGGGGTGACCATCGGCATCTCGTCATTGTCGAAACGCAGAACCGCATCCCACGCAGTCTCTCCCGGATCGGTCCTCGTATTGTGAAATACCTTACCAACCGAACCCGTCCAATAGCCGGTTTGCTTGAATCGTTGGGGCATCGAGACGGTTCCCGGCCGAGTCTCCCGAATATCGCTTTGGTTGTCCAGCACGCCCGTCGATTCTGGATATAGCCCGCTGAGGAACGAAGCACGCGAAGGTCCACAGACAGGATACTGGCAGTAGGCGCGACCGAAGGTCATCCCAGCACTGGCAAGTTGGTCGAAAGCTGGCGTGCTGATGTGTGAGTAGCCCGATGTAGAAACATGCGTGTTCAGATCGTCGCAGACGATCAACAGCACATTAGGTCTCGACTCAGCCACCGCAGGCGACACGAATGACGCGCAGAATACTGCCACGCGTAGACTAGCAACGAGGCTCTTCGCTTTGTTGTCAATGTTCATCGGCTATTCTTCCTCTCGTCGAGTGTTTTACTCGCTTGCCGCTCATCCAACGCATCCATGTGCGGCGTCGAGACTTTTTTGGGATGATGAGGATTCAGGCTAATGTCAGCGTATCCCTGATCGTCCGTCAGAATGACCAATATGTTGGGCGGAGCCGCAAAGGCCCAGGAATGGATGACCGTGGCGCCGAGTAAGACCATTGCGACAATGATTGTTACGAGCGAGTTCTTCATGTCATGTCCTTGATTCTGTACTCCACATTGGATTTCCGGATCGGTACTGAAACCAGTAGGTCCCGCTTGCCGAGCGGGACCTGATCCGCAAAAGGCACGGCGATTCGCTTCGAGGTCCCGCTCGGCAAGCGGGACCTACTTAGTCATCGGAGGCCGCTTCAATGGAATAGGACTGTAATCTGCGGGCTTCTCCGGTTTGACTTGTTCTCTCGGAATGTAATTACGCGCGTCGATAAGGGGCCAGTCATCTGTCCTGAAAGGAGATGCCGGGATGCCCTCTTTGTTGTAGAGCAGGTTTCTGTGGGAGGGATTCATGGCCCAGGCGTAGCGAACCGCCACCGGAGCCGCAATGTCTTTCGCTGAAACGACCACCGAATCGTCTTCGATCACCGCATCCGCCCAGACGAATGCCCTGTCCTTGCCGGCGGTTGCGAAACTGTCCAGCGGTCCGTCCTTCCCGGCCGCGAGACCGGAGCCAACAGAGTCGAATTTCAAGACGATCTTGTTGCCTCGGACATGGTGAGACTTGTAGAAGGGACCGTATTCAACGAAGTCCCTTCCGTAGGTTTTCTTTAGGGCCAGATAAGCCAAACGTAAACCGATGGGCTTCTTGTCCAGGGGGTGAAGAAGAATCTCATCGCCCGTGTCGATCGAGACCGCCACGCCCGTGTTCGGCACGGACCGGGCGACCATCCGCATCATTTCGCGACTGACAGCCCAAGCGGCATCTGCCTCGACAGGTTCCGCCTGCGGCGCCATCCAACTCGGTAATTGGACGAAATAGAACGGAAAGTCCTTTGCGACGTTGCCCTCGGACAACTTGTGCCAAGAGGACCGATAGTAGTCGATAAGTAGCGGCAGTTGATTGACGTAGTTGGCGGCCTGCGCAACGTGTTTGGCGTTTCTCTCGCCCTGATACCAGATGGCGCCTCGAATCCCGTAGGGGCGGACAGGGTAAATCATTCCGTTGAAGATGTTCCCTGGGTACTGATGGCCCATATTGCTCGGCGTTCTCAGCTTCGGTTCACCTCTTCGCAGACCCTGCTTCCAGCGTTGACGGGCTCTTTCCAGTTGTTCCTTGGCCACTGCCGGATCATAGGCTGCGGAGTCCGCATCCATCTCTTCGACGACGGCGCGAGTCCGAGGATCGTCCATTTGTATCTCTTTGGGCATCCAGCCTTCGATAGGCGTTCCGGCATAAGGTTGCAGCACGATGCCGATGGGGATTCCCAGTTCCTGATGCAGTTTCCGGGCGAAGTAGAAGGAGACGGCGGAGCACGTGGCCGCGGTTTCCGGTGTGCAGGGAGTCCACTCGGCGATACAGTCTTCCTGCGGTACGTGGCTATGACATCTTTCCGATCGGAATATGCGAAAATCCGGGTAATTGGCCGCTGCGGAATCTTCTGCTCCCTCGAAGGTGAACTGAAGTCGCCATCCCATGTTCGACTGCCCGGCGCACAGCCACACTTCGCCGATCAGCACGTTGTCGATGGAGATTTCATTCTTACCTTTGATCGTCAGCGTGTATGGACCGCCATGCGATGGCGTATTGAGGCAGACCTTCCATTTCCCCTTGTCGTCGGCCGTTACCGACACCCGCCGGCCCCAACTTCCTGCGACCGTTACCATCTCGCCCGGATCGGCCCAGCCCCAAATCGGCGCCCCCATCTCCTGTTGCAGGATCATGTTGTCATCAACAATCGCAGGAAGCCTCACATCGGCGGACGTGGTGGACGCCAGGGCGACAAGGCACCACGCTAACGACAACTTCAGGCCAAACCACCTTTTCATTTGCCAGCTCTCCCTCTCCGAGTCTCTTCGTTGCATTCTAGACGCACACACTACACGCATGAATGACACGGGTCCGTTCAGTCGGCGGCCTTCTCATTGCGAATCACCTCGACCTCGTTCCTTACATCGTCCCGTATCTTCCACCAATCCAAATAGTGCGTCCTGGAGTAGAGTTGCGGCCGATACGCGGACGAAGCCACCTTGGCATATGCCTCCCAATCCTGCACGGCCTCCGTCAGATACTGGGCTGCGCGTTGTTTGTGCTCGGCCTTGGACGAATCCGCCCGGAAGACGGCCACTTGGGCTGCACCGCGGATTTTGTCGGCGTAGTAGCGTCCCAGGTGGGCCATCGCTCGAATGTCAATTAACGTCGCCGCCAGTTCGTTGCTCGTTTCACCGGAGACTTCGAGTTTCTCGACGCCTTCGAGCGACCTCTCCGCCAGGGCATCCAGCCTGTCTGCGACTTCCATCGGCGTGATGCCGTCGAAGGGCTTGTCGGCGAGCACTGCCGCGGCATAGTCCTGCACCGATAAGATTCCGGAACCGTTAAGAGGCGGATGCTCGAAGAATTGATCAAGCGACAGGAATCCGCGATTGTAGATGCAACCTTCGGGCGAAAACTGAAAATCATTGACACGGAAGAAGAATCGGTTGACTTGCGGGACGATTTGCGAAGCCGCTTGCCACGTGTCATAAACCAGCGCCGCGTCCGTTTTCGGGAATCGTTTCGTCAGACGTCGTTCGAAATAGTCGCGAGTCAACGTCAGGTCGTACCCCAGTCGCCCCCACAACATGAAGCGGTACCAGTGTTTGTCGATTTCCAACTGGCCTGATAACTCCGGATCCCTGCTAATGAACTCTCGGCCGAAGACAAAACCATCCGGTCCCATATAGAACCCGGCTTCGTAGCGCATCAGATCGCGGGGCACGTTTTGCAGGAACTCCCGGACGTAGTCGGCATCGCCCCAACGAAGCACGAACAGGTCGTCGTTGCGCAAATTCAGCCAGCACGGCACTCGGTTCTGCTCCAGATCACCGCGGTATTCGATATCCAGATAGGGCGAGGTGGACGTGGAGTAGAGTCTGGCCCTTGCGTACTTGTGACCCGTGTTGAAGGGTCCGTCGAACTCTTTGAATGCATCGACGATCTTGCTCAGGTTGGCTTGATGCTGCCGGAAGATGATCCGCAGCTCCCGATCGGGATCGGCCGCCTTGGCATCCATCACGCCTTGTCCGTAGGTTTGCCAAAGCCACTGCTCTTTTTCAAGTGCCGAGGTCTTCTGGCCTCGCATGTGTTCACCCGCCGTGATGCCGATGCCATCGACCTGGGGATATGTCTTCAGGAACTCCCCGATGCAGTAGCGCATGTACGGGATCGTTTTCGGGTTGTTCATGTCGTCGGTGATTCCGTGCTTACCCTTCGCACCAAAGATGTAGATATTCCAGTGGAAGACGATAATGTCGATGCCTCGTGCGTCGGCGTGGTCGAAGACTCTGTTCCAGAAGGCAATCTTGTCGTCCAGCGAGATCTCTTTGATCACCTCGACATTCGCCGGGTCCATCAAGTCCGTGTCGTCGAAGTGGCGGTCGGTACTTGTGTCGACCCGCTCGCGCAGCCGGCAGACATTGTCGTACGACACGCCCGGATACTCTTTCAAATCGACGATGCCGGGATAGGGATGGTTGGTCCAAAGCGTTAGCGTGTTGTAGCGATCGCGTGCCAGGGAATCCAGGAACGCCTCCCAGAACTCCCACTCCCACATCACTGCGATATTCTCATGAGCTGCCGTTCCCGTGTCGTCGTAACTTGGGGCTCGACCGTCGAAGGGAATGTTGAACTTGAGTCCCCGTCGGGAGATGTATGGCTTGCGGGCCTTCTCGACGACTGCATCCAGACCGCCTCCCAGAGCAATCATTTCCGCCAATTCCAATCCGCCGTACATCGCCCCCAGCGAGTCGCCGCCGACAACTCGAATCACGTTTTCTCCTTCGCGGCGAATACGAAACGATTGCGGTCCCATGCCCAGCGAGAACGTATCAAACACGATAGTGCGGTCCGCCTGCGACTCGACCACACGGCAGCCGACATCGGCAATCGCTTTGCGCAAGTCGCCAGCGGCGAACTCGACTTTAGGATCGGATTGGTCGTAGCGAATGGCTACACCTTCGGATGCGTGAAGCATCCCCATCGACATCGAGTACACGATCACAACGACGGCCAAAAGGCCTGTACTTGTTTTTTTGGGCATTACAGTTTCCTTGCATTGAACTTCGGAAAAGAGGCATGGTAGCGGCCGAGCTGTCGCTTGGCTTCTTTGTCAACCGAAAAGCAGTGGTTTCAGCTTTCAAGGTAGACACCGTCCCGCAAAAGGGTATCTCCTAAATCACGGTACGGCAGATCACGTGTCCCACAGTTCTTGGCGGCACAAAGAGCGGCGGCGGTTCCTGCGGCTTGGCCTTGTCCCATGCAGCATACGGTGTTTCGAGTGGACATGTGGGGCCGATGGTCCGAGGTTATCATCATGCCGGCGGCGTAGAGGTTCTCGATTCCCGCAACGACCAGTGCTCGGTAGGGCAGGCCATACGTTCCGCCGTTCTTGACCTGGAAACGCGGAGCCGAATCGTGAAAACCGTAGGCCATAATGTCGTCTTCGAAATGCCTGCCTTCGATAACATCTTCGTGTGAAATATCGTAGTCGCAGCTAATGAGTCGGCCGCGGCGGATGTTCAGCGTCGGGCTGGTCCGGGCCATGAATGCCTTCTCACAGCCCGGCACATATTTCCTGAAAAGCAGGACGGCCTTTGCCTGCCGCTTTCTTACTTCAAGCTCTGCCTTTGCCATATCATCGCGGTTTATCACGCTTCCCGGCACCTTGAAATTACACTTGACGAACATCAAGTAACTGTCGTGCACCGTGGTTATCATAGAGGACATACCTATTTTTCTCGCCTCTTCCCGGAAACCGCCTCCCAGGCCCCCGTTGAACCGCACGACTTTTCCATCCTCACCGCTGCGTATGCCATGGGCAAGTTGGTTGGACCCTCCGTGGTCTTCGAGATACGCGATATAGCGCTCCAGATCCACATTCGCCAGGCCGATACTATTGCAGCAGGCGTAATCGTTGGGCACCGTGTAATCAGCGCCGGCAAATGCCGCCAGGTCACCGTAGGCCGAGCAGTCTATGAACGATTTGGCATAGATCGCCTCTCTGCCGGATCGGCTGTCTGTGATCGCGCCTCTTACGCGATTGCTGTCGACAATGGCACCGGTGAGCAATGTATTTACGGCCATGAAGACGCCGGCTTCGTCGAGCATTTCCATCGTGACAAGCTTGTAGAGCTCGGTGTCAATGGCCGTGCACACCGAATCATAGCCAAAACCTCTGGACATCTCGGCATGGCCCGATGTGCCGCCCACCTTCAAGAGGCGGTCGATAATCTCCTGAGGAATCCCTCGGACAACCTGAGTCCTCTTCACTCCAGGAAAAGCCTTCCAAAGATTGTAGAAGCTGTGAAGGGCCGTCCCTCCTTCGGTTACAGTTCCGCCGGTGTAACCCTTGCGCTCGATCAACATCGTCTTCGCCCCGTTTCGTGCGGCGGCCAGCGCCGCCACCACGCCACCGGTACCTGCACCAGCAACGGCCACATCGAACTGCCGGATCGGCAGATTCTTCGGTGGTTCGAGATAATGACCCTCTTTATGCGTTACCTTCTCTTGAGCGTTTCCTTCTTGACAGCCGGCAAGCAAACCGGCGCCTAGCAAAAGACCACTTTTCGAGAATTCCCGACGATCCATCTCTATCTCCTTCTCCAAGGTAGATTTCGTCTCAGCGGCCAACAGAGCAGACGCCATTTCCTCTACCGGCGGCGGTGGTCCACCCGGTCCATGGCTTCGGCACCGCGATTTGCTATGTATGTCAGGCAGAGCCGATTGACTCTTCCCAAGGCCAAAGGACGTGGGTTTCTGCTTCGCACTAAGGTACATAAACTACCCGCTGATGATACAGCAGCACCTACGGTGATTCAAGAAAAGCAGCACGAGACTATCAAGCGGACTGAAGGATGCGAACGACCGCGACGGTGCGGTGATTGGAGTTCAACTGCCAGGCCAGCAGAGCGAATCTCGTCTTTGATCCCTTATGTCGACTCACTGGATGATGAAGCCAACAGCTTAACGATGTCCTACGTTATCAAGCTGCCCGAAGACGTTGACACGGCTGGTAGACAGATTCTCCAGCTCTTACACTGGCGAGGACTTCCGGGACGGCAGACTTTTGGGATAGTACTGCGCGTTGCGGTAAGTATGCTAAGACAACTATGGATACCAGCCGGCAACGAAAACCTGTTCTCCTGATTTCCATCGGCGTCACGGCGTTCTTGGTGGGGGCTGTTGTCAGCGGGCTGACGGTGTGGCGCGTTCTGCATGAGCAAATACGGACCCTAGAAATCGCTCAGAGCCAACGGAAGCAGCATGGCAACTCCGACAGTGAGACGAACGGGCAACACCCCGCGGCGTTGGTCCGGGTGGCAACGGCTGAATGGAAACCCGTTCAGCCGTTGAAGCCGATCATCGGTCGCCTTGTGGAGGTACGCAAAGTTACCGTGGCCAGCGAAGTGGAAGGCCAAGTTGTCGAAATGCCGGTGGAAGAGGGGACTCCCGTCGTTGGCGGAGAGACCATTCTGGCCAGGGTTGACGACGTGTGGAACCGCTTGGCTATCGATCGCGGCAAATCGCGCGTCGCCTCGATTCGTGCGAAAACCGGATACGAGTCTGCCGAGTTGAAACGCCTTGAGCAACTGGCTGACAGGAATGCCATAACGGGGAGCGAGCTGGATGCCAAGAGGGCCCTGCTGGAGCAATTTGTGGCGGACTTGGCCGAAGCTCAGGCAACAGTGCAGGAAGAGGAGGAACGAAAGACTCGATCGGTGATACACGCTCCGTTTGACGGTACTATCATCGCCAAACATGCCGAGCTTGGAGAACGCCTGTCCCCAGGCACGCCAGTCGTTGACATCATTTCCCGCGGAACGATCGACGCTCAAATCATGGTCCCCGAGTCTCTGATTGACCTCGTTGGCATCGACCAGGTAGCGCAGGTGCAGATCGATCCTCTGGGCGAGATACTATCGGGCAAGGTCGTGTCGATCACACCCTACGGTGTATCTGCATCGCGGTCGTTTCCGGTGCGAGTTCGCCTGGACGATCAAGAAGGTCGACTCAAAGTCGGGATGAGCGTGACCGTGATGGTGGCGACCGCGCCGAAAGAGCCTGCGTTAGTCGTTTCCAAGGATGCTGTCCTCGTGCGTCCCGACGGTTCGACCGTTTGGATCGTGGTGCGGAATGAGGCGTCTCGACCCGACGAGGTCCAACCTATACCGGTCGTCGTTCACGCGCGACTGAGGAGCGAATATGCCATCGAACCGGAGACCTTGAAGGGTCGGGAACTCCTGGTGCCGGAGGCTCAAGTGGTGATTGAGGGCGCCGAGCATCTTCAGCCTGGGCAGCACGTCCGCATTGTCACGTTGGACGAAAATCGCTCGGACGGCGCATCGAGAAGTGACGGCCCAGTACGCTCGAAATCGACCGAACGGCACACCGACCGTGGCACGAGCGAGCGGGAGCGCTAATCGTGGATGTCGTACGCTTTGCGATCCGCAACCCGGTCAAGGTGACTGTTGGCGTCATTCTGGTATTGCTGTGTGGGGCCATATCGCTGATCACGGTTCCCGTTCAGCTTACACCCGACGTCGACCGACCCACGGTGACGGTGCGGACTGACTGGCCGGGTCGAAGTCCACAGGAAATCGAACAATCGATTCTGCTGGAGCAGGAAGACAAGCTCAAATCGATTCAAGGGCTGTGGAAAATGACCTCGAGGGCCCAGTTGGGGCGTGCAGACATCACGCTTCAATTCAACATTGGAGCCGATATCTCCCGCGCGCTCCTGGAGGTTTCCAGCAGGTTGGACGAAGTGCCCGAATACCCCGACGATGTCGACCGTTCGAGCGTTCGGGCGGCGGACACGGTCGGGGACGACTCCCTCGCCTATTTGCGGTTGCTGGCGGAGGATCCCGACTTCGAAGTGGCCGGGTTCCACGACTATGCCGAACGTTTTGTGAAGCCGGCGTTCGAGCGTATTCCCGGTGTTGCAGAAATCAACGTCATGGGTGGCCGAGAGCGGCAAGTCCACATTCAGTTCGATCCGGTCGCTCTGGCGCAGCGCGGCATTAGCGTTGGCCAGTTGCGCAGCGCACTGGAACTCGACAACGTCAATGAGTCGGCGGGGGACTTGGCCAATGGGCGGCAGGATGTCCGCTTTCGCGTGCTGGGGCAGTTCGAATCACTCGATCCGCTTCGCCGCACCGTGGTAAAGCAGGACGGCAGCGGCGTCCCCATCCGGCTTGAGGACGTCGCCGAGGTGAAGCTCGTGTTGGAGAAGCAAGTCGCCTATGCTCGCTGGAACGGCCGAACCTCGATGAACCTTTTCGTCAAACGAGAGACCGGCGCCAACGTCCTCGAGATCATGGAACACGTGCGTCAGCGCGTTGAAGAGCTCAATGCACCCGGTGGACTACTTCGCTCGTATAAGAATGACCGGCACGGTCTGCGTCTCCACGTGACCTTCGATGACAGCGTTTACATCTATCGGGCTTTGGAACTGGTCCGCAAAAACCTGATGCTCGGAGGCTGTCTGGCCGTCCTCGTGCTCCTGTTCTTCTTGCGGAGCCTCCGGCCGACATTGATCATCGCCATGGCGATTCCCATTTCGGTGATCGGCACATTCGTCGTCATGGTGCTCACCGGCCGAAACCTGAACGTCGTTTCGCTGGCGGGACTGTGTTTCGCCGTTGGAATGGTCGTCGACAATGCAATTGTGGTCTTGGAGAATATCGATCGCCACCTGGCGACGGGTCAGAGCCCGCCGCATGCTGCCTACCGAGCGACAAGGGAAGTCTGGGGCGCCGTGCTGGCGTCTACATTGACAACAATCGCCGTATTCGGCCCCGTGCTGACAGTCAAGGAAGAGGTGGGCCAGTTGTTCTACGACATCGCTTTGGCCATTTGCGCGGCAGTTGGTCTCTCGCTGATTGTGTCGATCACCGTGATCCCGACGGCCGGTGCCACGCTGTTGCGACAACGGCGAACGGAAGACGGGGCAGTGTCGAGGGCGACGCGTTCACTGTTTGGACTTGCTCCGCTGGCACGTTGGCTGTGCGAGCTGCTTTCTCGTTGGGTCTACTTGGTGACGTTTCGCAGCCTCGCCGGCATTTGGATCCGCATCGTGATCGTCTCCATGATTCTGTTTGTTGCCCTAGCGGTCAGTTGGAAGATGATCCTTCCGGCAAACTACCTGCCCAACGGGAACAAGAACCTCGTACTCGGTCTGATGTACACGCCGCCCGGATATTCGCTCGAACAGAAAGAGCTAGTCGGCCGACGGCTGGAAGCGAGCATCCGTCCCTACTGGGAGGCGAAGAACTCGCAGGAGGCCAAGGCGATCGGTCCGTTGATCGACGTGCAAACCGGCGAGACGATCGACGAAGTGCCCGCCATCGACGAGTTCTTCTTTGCCATCGTGGAAGGACGCGGGTACATGATCGCCAACAGCAAGGATCCGAATAACGTCCGACCGATTCAGACAATTCTTGCCCGCGCCATGAGCCAGATTCCGAGCAGTTACGGTTTCGCCTCACAGAGGTCGATCTTCGGTCGTTACGCCAGTGGTTCGAACTCGATCGAAGTGGAGGTCGTCGGCAACGACCTGGCCCGGCTCAAAGAGAGTGCGTCCAGCTTGCATGGTAAGCTCATGGAAGAGTTTTCCCGATTCTCGGTAAGCAGCGATCCGGTGAACTACAATGAATCGGCACCCGAACGCCAGATCGTGGTCGATCAGGTCCGTGCCAAAGAACTTGGTCTGAATGTCAATTCGCTCGCCTTAGCCGCTCGAGCGCTTGTTGACGGTGCAATGGCCGGGGAATTCACGTTCGACGGCGACAAGATCGATCTGGTGATCATCCGGGACCCTGCGATTGACCTAACGCCGGACGAGCTGCCTGATGTCCCACTTGCAGTCCGCGACTACGAGGGGAATGAGTTTGTTCTACCACTGGGAGAAATTGTCCACGTCGTGCCGGCCGAGGCATCACAGTCGATCCGCCGCGTTGAACAGCAGCGAGCCATCACTCTCACCGCCAACCCGCCTCCGGACATGGCCCTGGAAGAAGCTCAGGCACGCATCGAGCAGCTTGTCGGCGATCTGCGGGTCCAGGGCGGTATGGCTTCCGACGTGGGCGTTCATCTGTCGGGCAGCGCGGACAAACTCTCGCAAGCTCGAACGGCCTTGCTGGGACACTGGAGCGGGTGGAACCTCGAATCGTTCCGGAGCATTGGTTTGAGCCGCATGTTCCTTGCGCTGCTGATCGCTTACCTTCTGATGGCTGCACTATTCGAGAGCTTCCTGTATCCGTTCGTTATTCTTTTTAGCGTGCCCCTAGCCGTTGTCGGCGGGTTTGTTGGGCTCTATTTGCTCCACGGGATCGATCCGACTCAGCAAATGGACACGCTGACCATGCTGGGGTTTGTCATCCTGATCGGCGTCGTCGTGAACAACGCCATTCTCCTAGTTCATCAGGCGCTGAACTTCATGCGCAGTGACAGTGAAGACGATGATACAGGCTGCGAGCCACTGGCGCCGCGTGAGGCAATCCGCGAATCGGTGAGGACGCGAATTCGTCCGATCTTCATGACCACAGCTACCAGCGTGTTTGGAATGCTGCCGCTGGTCCTGGCGCCGGGAGCCGGAAGTGAACTGTACCGAGGCCTGGGCGCCGTCGTCATTGGCGGACTGATCTGCGCCACTCTATTCACTCTGGTTGTCGTCCCGCTAATGCTTAGCCTCGTAATAGACATCAAGACGTTCGCACGAAGGTTCCGTCGATAAAGGAAAACGATCATGCCCATCTCGCGCCGTCAGTTTTGCTCATTCGTCGGCGCCGCCGGTCTCTCCACAATGGGTTCTCGCCTGCTTACGCACGCGGCCGCTGCTTCGGCGGCAAAGGAAAAGGCATCATTGCTGCGAGTCATCGCCTACAACGTTTACGCCTGTACTGGATGGCCCAAGAACCGGCGGTTGGCCCAGAAAGCGGTGAGCGAGGGGCAGATGGCAGATCGATTCGCACTGGAATTGGCCCTCTATGATCCCGACATCATCAACTTTTCCGAGTCTCCCGATGAAACCGTGGTCAAGCAGATTTCCGAGCAACTCGGCATGAACTACGTCCGCTTCCCAAGCGGTGGCAATTGGCCTGGCACGCTGTTGTCCCGCCTCAAGATTGTTGATTCTCAAAACGTCCCGCTTGTCGGCGGCGATCGACCTGTCGACCTGTTTACTCGTCATTGGGGCCGAGCCACGATCCAATTGTCAAATGGCGATCCGCTGATTGTCCATTCTGCTCACTTGCGCCCCGGTGCCGATCCGGGCATTTGTGTGCGGGAAATCCAGGCGATGCTCCACGCAATGCGGGACGAACTGAGTTCCGGCCGTTCAACAATCCTGATGGGCGATCTGAACCATGGTCCGACGCAGCCCGAATACGCGATGTGGAACGACGCTGGCTGGGTGGACACGTTCGCTGAGGTCGGCAAGGGAGAAGGGCCAACGATCAAGGCGGACAATCCGCAGTGGCGAGTTGATTATGTGATGGCGGCAGGACCGATTGCCGAGCAGGTCGTTGAGTCAAGACCGTTGTTCGAGGGCGCCTTCCGCACAAACCCAGCCGATGCCAATTCGTTCGCCCTCAGCGACCACCTGCCCCAGTTCACGGTGTTCGAGTTGGACGCACGGTAGCGAGCATCGCTGTTTCCTCGCCACATTTCGTCTGGGGCCCATTTGACGAAGCTTCGTCCAACCCGCAAACTGTTGTTCCATGCGAAAGACGGACCATCGTTCCTTGACGCTCGATTGCCAAAGAGGAGATCACTATGCGATTCGTATTCTGCACATTTCTTGCCGTCGGGTTCTTGACTTCCGTTGCTGTGGCGCGGGAGCGAGTGCAGATCGTTTCGCCCCAAACGCTGGATGGGCCGGCGGCGTATGGAATCGCCAAACTGGCCAAGGCGATTTCAGACCGAGACGTCGCTGTAACGTCCGTCAAGACAATTGAGCAGACCGAAAGCCCCCACGTGATTATCGCTGGGCTCGCCTCGCAGCGGCGCGTCGCCGACTTGATCAAGGCCGGCGGTCTGGCGTTGCCCAAACAGCCGGAATCCCTGGCCGTCTGCCGCATCCAGGACGCTGGTCGATGCACCGTTGTGGTGTGCGGCGGCGATGCCGTCGGGCTGATGTACGCGGCGCTGGACACGGCCCAGCGGATCGGCTGGGCCACGGCCGGGGAGGACCTGTTCACCCATGTCCGCAATACGTCCGAGTCGCCCTGCCTGACGGATCGCGGTGTTTCGACCTATACCATGCAACGGCGGTTGTTCGAGCAGCGGTTGTACGACGAATCGTACTGGCAGCAGTACTTCGACATGCTCGCCGCAAGCCGTATCAACAGCTACGTCATCATCTTCGGTTACGAAAACGGCGGCTTCATGGCGCCGATCTATCCGTACTTCTTTGATGTGGACGATTTTCCCGATGTCGAGTTGTACGGCATAACGGACGAGCAACAAGCCAAGAATACCGCGGCGCTACGGCGCGTGATCGCGCTGGCCCACGAGCGAGGAATTCGTTTCACCGTAGGCATCTGGGACCATATCTACCGCGGCGGCGTGCAGGGCGGTGGTATCGCGGGCGCGTCCGAGTCGGCCGGTAAGAAAACGCCGCATCTGGTCTACGGCGTTACGAAGGAGAACTTGGCGCCGTACACGAAAGCCGCGCTCGCCAAATTCCTGGCCGTGTTCCCGGACATCGACGGGATCCAATTCCGCATGCACTGGGAGTCGGGCCTGACGCGAAAAGAGACGCCCGGCTTCTGGCACGAGGTGTTCTCGACGCTCAGGAAGCTGCAGCCCGATATTCGATTCGACTTGCGCGCCAAAGGATTGCCGGACGAGGTTATCGACGACGCCGCGTCCCAAGGACTGCCTTTCCGAATCGGTACCAAGTACTGGATGGAGCAACTCGGAATGCCCTTCCATCCCACGCACGTCAATCCGCAGAACCAACGCGACCGCCGGCATGGCTATGCCGATCTGCTGCGGTATCCCAAACGCTACGACATGCACTGGCGGATTTGGAGCGGCGGTACGGCCAGGTTTCTCTTGTGGGGGGATCCGGAATACGTCCGCCGTTTCGTCCAAAGCGCCCGGGTCTACGACGGCAGGAGCTTCGAGGTCAATGAGATGCTGGCCACCAAGATGCTCGGCGCGCCCCACGATGAGGAGCCTTTTGAACTGCTTACACCAGCCTATCGCCACTACACGTACGAGTTCCAGCGATACTGGCACTATTATCAAGTCTGGGGCCACGTCTCTTACAACCCGAACGTGTCTTCCGAGCTATGGGAACGGGAATTCGCGAGTCGCTTCGGCACGCAAGCGGGCCCGCGGATCATGGAGGCGCTGCACGCGGCCAGCAAGGTTCTCCCGCGGATTGTCGCCGCCAGCTACAACTACCGCTATTTTCCGACCACGCGCGGTTGGGCAGAGGTGATGCGATTGGGCGATCTGCCGGAATACGCAAAAGGCACCGGTACAGACGTCGAGCAATTTCAGAGCTATCGGGATGCGGCAAGCCAGTTGCTGGCAGGCGAATTCACGGCCAAACGAACGCCGTTTCAAACGTCCGGGTGGTTCACCGATGTCGCCGGCCGGATCCTGGCCGGTGTCGATGCGGCCGGCGCCGCGTCCGCGGATTTGAAGGGCGAGGCGACTTGTGAATTTCAGGCGACCACGACCGACCTGAAGATCCTGGCCTACCTGGCCCGCTACCACGCCGCGCGGATGAAAGCCGCGGTGTGGTACAACGTCTATCTGCAGACCAAGGACCGCTTTGCCCTGGAACAGGCCCTTGCCGACGAGTCGCAGGCCATTGGACATTGGAAAAAGGTCGTCGAGTCTGCGGGCGATGTCTACCCCGAAACGCTCAAGTTCGGCGTCCACCGCGTCGGCTTCAGTTGGCATTGGAAGGAGGAGTTGGCGAAGCTGGAGGAGGGTCTGGAAAAGCTCCGCAAGCTGCCGAGCGAAAACAGCCTTGACGCGGACGCGCGCCAGCATCTGCTTCGTCGGGCCGCTGGATTAAGCGCCGCACCCACCCTGTCGATTCGCGTCGATCGCCCCACATCGGCGGCACCCGGCCAGGACCTGAAGGTTACAGCCACCGTTGAAAGCGAATCGCCTGTGAAAGCGATCCGCCTTCGCTATCGCCACCTGACTCAGTTCGAAGACTACGAGACGATCGAAATGACACAGGATCCGGCGACGGGCAAATACACTGGCATAATCCCCGGCTCCTTTATTGTCCCCGAATGGGACCTGATCTACTTCGTCGAAGCGCTCCCCAAGAACGGCAACGGCCGCATGGTGCCCGACTTGGAACAGGAAATGCCCTACGTGATCGTGCCAGTGGAGCGGGATACGCGCACGGAAACAGTAGTGGGTGAATAGGGATGATTTACACGCCGCCACAACAATGAGGTTCAACAAGGTTCTTCCAACATGAAAAAAACCGTTCTCGCTCTGTTGTTGTCGTTGTGGTCACTGAGTACTTATGGTGCCGCGTACGATATCGAGTCGATTCAGGCCGACATGACGTTCTTTGCCGATGCCAGTTGCATGCAGTTGAAGCCGAGCGTGCAGCCAAAAGACCTGGATCGCTTCAAGAGCGATCTGCTCAAGGCGGTGGCTGAGCAGATGCTGGACGGATCGTACGACACCACTCACCGAGCGGCTACCTACGAAGCGTATCCTTCGCCTCGTGCGTTGGACGAGGCCCTGAAGCTGGGCGACGGCTTCAGCCGTTACGAGAATATCACAGGTATGTACCTGGAACCGGGTGAACATGTGGTGTTAGTCGGGAATACCGGGGGCAAGGAACTTGCGCTGCTGATTCCCGACTGGATGCGAAAACCCCCGGAAGGAATCAATCCCGCAAAAGATCCTAACGGATGGGGGTTGCGCAAGCAGAGGATCGCGATCCAAGAGGGTGTGAATGTGATTCAGGTCGAAAAGGGCGGCAATGTCTACGTCAGCTACTTTGACGACCACGCCGACGCGGCGCCCAAGGTGGTTGTGCACTTTCCCACGGGCACGGTCAACGGCTTCTTCGACGCCTCGACGCATACCAACGCCGATTGGGATCGCCTGCTGGACGGGGCGGTGAGCCCCATCATGGACGCTCGCGGCAAACACATCCAGGTTGCCTATCCGGTCCAGTGGTTCAACGTCTACACCCGCGGCAAGGGTGTGGAGTTGATCGCCAACTACGACAAGCTGCTCCACCATCATTACACCTTGATGGGACTGGTGAAATACAACAAGTTGCCCCGGAATCGTATCCTGGCACGCGTCAACTTCAACTACTACATGTTCCGCGATCGCGACGGGGTGGCGTATCTTGGCAACAAGAGCACTATGCGCATGGTCGCCGATCCGGAGGTCGTGATTGTCGGTGACCCCTGTTGGGGTTTCTGCCACGAGGTGGGGCACGTGCTGCAGTTGCGCCCGCAACTGACCTGGGGCGGCATGACGGAGGTGAGCTGCAACATCTTCTCGATGTATACCGTCACCGGCATGGGCAATAGGAGTCGCCTGAAGGCGCAGAAGAACTACGCTTCGGCGCGGAAAGAGATTATCGAGGCCCGTCCCAAGATCTCTTACCTGGCATGCCCCAATGTCTTCGACCGTCTCGTTCCGTTTTGGCAGCTCCATCTCTATTTTGCACGGAACGGCAAGCCCGACTTTTACGCCGACGTGATGGAACAGATGCGTCGTCGCCCGGATGCTGGCCGCAGGAATGAGTCCATTCGAAACCAGTTCGACTTCGTGAAGATCTGCTGCGATGTGGGCCAGTTGGATCTTACAGACTTCTTTGACAAGTGGGGTTTCTTCTGGGTCGGCGAGCTGACCGTAAAGGATTACCGCACCTATCACTACACAATCACCCAGGAGATGGTGGACGACTTCAAGTCATACATCGCCGGCAAGAAGTACAAGAAGCCGGTGGAGGATATCACTCTGGTCGAGGACTGACATACCGCGACCGATGTGAAATGTTCGCTGGAGTACAGCCTTTAGGCTGCGAAAGACAGGCTGAAGCCTGGACTCCAACATCCGGCCGCGCCATATCACCCCAAGAAGCGAGCGACATGCCATGAACATCAATCGACGGAAACTACTTGCATCTGGCCTTGCCGGCGGAGCGGCTGCTGCTGCTGCATTTCCCCTTTCCTCTTTTGGCCATGATGAGGCCAAGAATCCCAACTACGCAAAGCTGGATTCGGTTCTTGCTCAGCCGACTTTCAAGAAGGAGCTGTTCGCGGATCCCGTCATTATTGAATCCGTCGAATTGCTTCGTGATGGACGGTCCTTTCTGTGTCGGGTGCGATCCAAAGACGGTGCGGAAGGGATTTCCGTCGCGCACAATACGATGAGCGTGCTTTACCCGATCTTCGTCAAGCGTGTGCAGCCGGTGTTCATTGGCCAAGACGCGCGGAGGTTGGACGAACTCCTGGAAAAAGCCCTCGAATATGCGCTCAACTTCCGATTGGGCGGCCTGGGCATCGGCATCCCGCTGGCCACCGTCGAGTTCGCCATCTTGGACATGATGGGGCGCATTGCCGGCAAGTCCGTTGGTGAACTGATCGGCGCGATTCACAACACGCACATTCCGGTTTATCAGGCAACGGAGTGGCGGGAGAAGCCCGTGAAGGAATCGGTGGCGCTGATCAAAGCGGCAGTCGAAAAGAGCAAGGCCAAGGCCGTCAAGATCAAGGTTGGCGCGCTGATGTTCATGACAAAGGACCTGGATGCAAGAGGCCCGGCCGGCAGGACCGAGGAGATCATTCCCCTGATTCGGGAAACTTTCGGTGACGATATGGCGCTCTATGCCGACGCAAACGGCTATTACAAGGATGTCAACGAAGCCATCCGAGTCGGCCGGTTGCTGGAAGAATACAACTACCGCTATTTCGAAGAACCCGTGTTTTTCGACTGGCTGGACGGCACCAGACAGGTTGCCGATGCGCTGTCGATCCCCGTTGCGGGAGGCGAACAGCAGCACAGTATCCATGCCTTTCGCTGGCTGTTGGCCAACGACGGCCTGGATATTGTTCAGCCGGATCACTATTACTTCGGCGGCATGATTCGATCATTGAAAGTGGCGCGAATGGGACATGCCATGGGCAAGAAGTGCATTCCGCACCTATCCGGAGGCTTTGGTTTCATCTACATGTTGCACCTGGTTTCCGCCATGCCCAACGCCGGAGCCCATATTGAATTCAAAGGCTATGAAAACATCCCACTGGAATGCGAAACATCCTCTCTTCGCCTGAAGGACGGCAAGATCAAAGTGCCCACCGGCCCCGGCATCGGCGTGGACATTGATCCGGATTACATCAAGAATCACACCGTGGTGAAAGACGTCTAACGAGGATGCGATCCCATCGATCATATCGAGTTGACAGAAGCAGCGGAGTTACGAATCGAAACTGCCCGGCCTTGTACGCGCTCAACGGCTGCGCAAAGAACTTTGGCTACCGTTATCCGAATGATGGCGCGACGAGCGATGACTTCTCCGCGCCGAAATTGCTTGGGTCGATGTGACCTCTGAAGTTTCTGTACCCAAAGACCTGTGGAGACGCAAGCGTATCGACGCGAGTTAGCGTCCAATTCTCCAACGGTTCGGACGATGCCGCCTCCCTATTCCGCGATTATCTCCACGCCGCAAAGGAGAGGAGGTTGGCCAGACGCGTGTTTAAGCGAGCGGCGGTTGAGATCTTACCAAAGTGGCAGGCACACTCCGTGTGCCGTAGCCCCAAGCGGACGGCACACGGAGTGTGCCTGCTAGTGCGTGTGTGAAGTTGTTTGGTCTGAGAGGTGAAAGTCCTTTCCAGGTAGTCACTCTCCGACCTGTATCCGAAAGTAACTGCGTCGACGGCGCGGCAGGGATGGCTGCTCCGCTCGGGGTGGGAAGCAACTGGAGGAGAATGACCAGTCCGTAGTAAAGCGAACCCGTTTCGGCCAAGCCCGCTGGCGAGCCTGCTAGCTAATGGTGAAGTCCAAACTGCAAAGTCGCGGCCAAACGCCCTCGACCTCGACAGGTCTGCCTGGGGGCAGCTTTGCAGAAGCCTGCCACAGTAGGGGTAGTGTGCAACTGATGACGGGAGAAGGGCAGTACGGTGGTTGGGGACGGAATGGTCAACAAGGCCAGAGAACCGAAGCACAGAGAGCCGCAGACTCGTTAAGGCATTCGTCGGAGACGAAGGGGCTGCGGAAGTCAGAGCCCTCATAGGAGCGTTGAAGCGGGGTAATGCCCGTGGAGCAAAGGGGGGTAGGAAAGTGGATGCGGAATGACCGAACTCACCGAACCCCAACCGGCGGCAGTGCCGATGGCTAAGCAAGCCGGAGAAGCCCATGTCCGGGACAACTGGATGTGGACCCAACCGTGGGTCTGGACGGACCGCATGTTGACAGCTCTGGTTAACGGAGTGAAAGGAGGCCAATGGTTTAGCTTGATTGACAAGGTCTATCGCGAGGACGCGTTGCATTCGGCGGCCCTGCGGGTCACGGGGCGAAAGAAGAAGGCGGCGGGAGTGGATCACGTCACGCCGGAGATGTTCCAACGGCGGTTGCCGGAAAACGTCCGGCAGTTGCACGAAGAACTCCAAGGCGGGACGTACCAGCCGCGGCCCGTTCGCCGCACCGAGATTCCCAAGCCGGGCAGCCGCGAAACACGTCCTCTGGGGATTCCGACGGTTTGTGCATAATGCACCTCCTTCAAAAAGCGTTCGGAGTAGTTCAAACAGACTCGCGAGTCTCTTGGTGAGAATGGGGGATCCGCTTAGAAGATCGCACCCATTCTCGCAATTCGTCGCTCTTCTTTTC
>JADHUC010000095.1 GCA_016784735.1 Pirellulaceae bacterium
CACGTAACCTTGGCGACAAACCGATTCCGCTCCAATTGAATTGCGCTACCGATGATTGCCTGATCGCCTGCGACGAGAATTTCTTCGGCGCCTTCTGTGTCTGGGATTTCGCCCAGAGTCTTCCCCGTTCGAGCGTCCAGGATCTGAACGCTGCCACCGTACTCGAATGTGACGTACAGCCGGTCCTTATCGGCCACAAGCCGTCTGGCCATGCTTCCGCGAAAGAACCGCAACGCTCGAGTTTTCCACGCCCGGCTTCCCCAAGTCGTCAGCGGTCGTCGCCACAGCACGGCTCCATTGAACGCATCCCGCGCAATCAGGATCCACCGTTCGCCCAATCGCGGATCCTCCATGCCGGTCAGGCCCTCGTCGAAAACGTAGAACATGCGGCCGCGAGCGGTTACCAACGCCACAAAGCTGTTATTCATCTCGTGACTTCTGCCCCACATCGGACCAGCCGACCACTGCAAACGTCGGGGCGGGCCAACCAGCGCATCTTGCGAAACAGCGTTACCCGTCGCATCGTGCAGAAAATGGGTCCACTCGTCGATCTCCTCGGGCCAGGGCTTGGTCCATTTCCGATTTTCGATTGGCGATTGCCGATTGAGGAAAAGGGCCACGCCATTCGGGACCAGTATCCTGGCGATCTCCTCCTCGGCCACTTGCCAATCGTCACTTGTCACTATCACCATGTTGACGAGATTGTCCACGAACGGGAGTTTCCCACCGTCGAACTGCCTCACAGATACCGGCCCGTAGCAACCTTGGGATTGGATACGTTTGCGAGCCGCCGCCACTTTCTCATGGTCGCGATCCAGCGCCTGAACGACGTATCGACCGTCGGCAGACAACTCCAGACAAAGCTCTGCGTCGCCACAGCCGAGTTGGACAATAATGCCTCCCTCGGTTCCGCTTTCCTGGAGCAATCTTCTGCCATCGAGTTGTTCTGCAGCCACCGAATGGAAAGGTATCACAAGAGACACGAAAAATGCTGCCAATACTCCCTGACGAAGAAGATGTCTTCCGGCCATGGTCTCATTTCTCCTTGGCGAGTTGTCGGTCTGGCGTTGACCGCCGTGAGGTTCACGCTTTTGCCCCATTTTCGCAGGAGAACCGCGTTCTACGCAAGCGGCAGGCGGGGACTTACCCACCGTGACCCGCGATTGTCGGGTAGTCCGCAGGAGCGTCAAGAGGTAGAGTCTTGAGTTGAGAAACAGCAGGTCCGGACTGCCGGACGGGACCTACCAACACGCAGCGTCTGTGCCTTGCTGAAACAAAGTGTCGTCACTCGACTCGATTGGGAGTACCTAACATGATCAAGCGACGAACGACCAGATTGGTCTCGTTTTCGTTAAATGTTGCACTTGCGCTGTCATTCTCGCTTTGTGCCGGGGAGGTGGAAGATCAAGCCAATCAGATTTTGGAAGACACCGGAATCAAAGGCGGTTTGATCGTCCACGTGGGCTGCGGCGATGGAAAGCTGACGGCGGCGCTTCGAGCGGGCGACCAGTATCTCGTCCACGGCCTTGATTGTGACGAGGCAAACGTACGGGCCGCACGCGAACATATTCGGTCTCTGGGTCTGTACGGCAAAGTGTCCGTCGAACAGTTCGATGGCACGCATCTGCCCCACACCGACAACTTGGCAAACCTTGTCGTCTTTGACGATCTTGGTGACGTCTCGATGGACGAGGTCGTGCGTGTACTGGCGCCGGGCGGCGTCGCTCTTTCCCTCAATCGACAATCGGAAATCGAAAATCGGAAATCGATTAAGCCGCGGCCTACGGAGATCGACGAGTGGACGCATTATCTGTACGATGCATCGAACAACGCGGTATCAAAAGACACGATCTCCGGCCCGCCTCATCACGTCCAGTGGATCGGGGGACCCAAGTGGGCCCGCGGTCACGAGCAACTGGCCAGCGTCAGCTCGGTCGTCTCTTCGGGAGGCCGCGTGTTCTACATCGTCGATGAAGCGTCGCCTGCCTCCGTTACGCTGCCCTCGAACTGGACTCTCATGGCTCGCGACGCATTTAACGGCGTGCTTCTGTGGAAGCGGTCCCTGGGGGATTGGGAATACCGCCTGCGACCATTCCGATCGGGCCCGCCGCAGCTTTCGCGAAGATTGGTTTCCATCGAGGACCGAGTGTACGTGACGCTGGGCTACGGTGCACCGCTTACGGCTCTGGACGCAGCGACCGGCGAAGTCGCAAAGGAATACGAGGGAACGGAAGGCACCGAAGAAATCGTGTATCACGACGGCACGCTCTATCTGGTTGTCGGCGACGTGGCCGAACAACGCGCTTTGGACGAAGCGGTGCGACGCGGCCAACCGCTGCCGCCCGTCGCTCGACGCATCACGGCGATTAATGCAGATACCGGCCAATCCTTGTGGACGAAGACAGATGTGGACGCGGCCGAGGTCTTCGCCCTTTCACTGGTGATCAGCCAGGGGCGTGCGTTCTTCCAGACCAAGGGCGAGGTCATCTGCCTGAACACCGATTCCGGCCAAGAGATCTGGCGATCCGCTCGGCCCGCCAGTCTGAAGCGACCGGGATGGTCAGTCCCCACGCTGGTCGTGTACGGCGACGTGTTGATTTCGGCGGACCGCAAGGTGCCCGAAGAGCCGGAAGAGGGGCCCAGACCGCGAAAGGTGCAATGGGATTACAGCTTCGGCGGTGGCAATGCACCGCCGGGTGACATGATCGCCTTTTCCACAGAAACAGGCGAGCGGTTGTGGAGTGTTCCGTGCCGCGAGGGCTACAACGCCCCCGTGGATGTCCTGGTGGCCGATGGACTGTTGTGGTCCGGCAACCTGGTCGGGGCGCGGGATCCAGGCATCACGGTCGCACGGGATCCGGCCACGGGCGAGGTGAAACGCGAGCGACCGGACGACCATGAGTTTTTCACGCCCGGCATGAGCCACCACCGATGCTATCGAAACAAGGCGACCGAGCGTTTCATTATGCTGGGCCGCTCCGGCGTCGAATTTGTCGACGTCCAGACTGGCAAGGCATGCGCCAATCACTGGATTCGGGGAACCTGCCAGTACGGTGTGATGCCCGCAAACGGACTGCTGTACGTCCCGCAGCACACGTGCGCGTGCTACATCAAGACGAAACTGAACAGCTTCAACGCGCTGGCGCCGGAGCGGGAGTCGAAAGGTCAAAGTGTCGAAGAGTCAAAAGGTGATCGTCTCCAACGCGGGCCCGCGTTCACCGATATCCAGCAGCTCGGATCCAGCACCCCGGATCCCGACGCTTGGCCAACGTATCGCCACGACATCGCTCGAAGCGGTGCGACAGCGAGTGAGATTTCCGCAGACTTGGAGAACGTTTGGCAGACCAAGGTGGGTGGGCGGCTGAGCAGCGTGGTGAGTGCCGACGGCAAGGTGTTCGTTGCGGACATTGATGACCATTCTGTACATGCCTTCAGTTTGCAGGATGGCCAGTCGATCTGGAGTTACACGACTGGCGGTCGAGTAGACAGTCCTCCGACGGTTTACCAAGGCTTGGTGTTGTTCGGCAGTGCCGACGGCTGGGTGTATTGTCTGCGAGCGTCAGACGGGGCGATGGCGTGGCGTTTTAGGGCCGCTCCGGAAGAACGTCGCGCCGTGATCTACGACGGTCTGGAATCGGCCTGGCCGGTCAGCGGCAGTGTACTGGTGCAGGAGGGCGTCGCATACTTTGCAGCCGGGCGGTCCAGCTTCCTTGATGGTGGTATCTATCTGTATGGGGTGGACGCCACAACCGGCGAGCAGCAGTACGAATTCTGCGTCTCCGGCCGAGATCCGGAAACCGGTGAACAGCCCAAGTCGGCCGTCAAGGGGTTCGACATGCCCGGGGGGCTGCCGGACGTGCTCTCGGGCGATGGCACGTTCCTCTATATGCGCGACCTGAAATTCGACCGCCAGTGTGTCCAGCAAGCCGACGGCGGTCTGCATCTGTTCAGCCCGACCGGGTATCTGGACGACAGTTGGTGGCACCGGTCGTACTGGATCTATGGCTCGCGATTCGTCGCCGGCTGGGGCGGCTGGTGGCAGGTCGGCAATCAAGTGCCGGCCGGACGCCTGTTGGCCTTCGACGATTCTACTATTTACGGATTCGGACGCAGTTTCTATCCCGGCGGCAACGCAGGGCAATGGAACAAGGGCGAGTACTATCACGTATTTGCTACTTCGAAGGATCAAGCGACCGTGCAACGTCCGGCCCCCAAGAAGAAACGCGGCCGGCCGCCGGGCGACAGGACGCTGGTCGAATTCCTGTGGTCGAAGCGAGCGGACGTCAAGGCCCGGGCATTGGTACTGGCCGGCAAAACGCTCTTCATGGCCGGACCGCTCGGTGAGACTCACCATTCGACGGACGCCTTCGAAGGACGCGAGGGCATTCGCCTGCAGGCTACTTCGACCGAAGACGGCAGCAAGCTGGCCGAATGTGAATTGGACAGCCTGCCCGTGTTCGACGGAATGGCAGCAGCCGATGGGCGTTTGCTACTCGTCACCAAGGACGGCAAGGTCCGGTGCTTTGGCGGCAAATAGTCAGCAAAGGTATCGTGAAGAAGCGTCTGAGATCCATACAGAAGGAGTTGAAGCGATGCATGCACGAACAACCGCAGCTCTCGTATTTGTTGCACTGGCAGGAACCGCGCTGGGTGGTCAGGAAAACCGTTCGGATGTAAACGGCGGCGATCATATCGTCATTCGAATGACCGGTGATCTTGCAAGAGCATACGCCCGTCGTATCGATCCATCGCGACAGAACGAAGTCCCCGCTGGCGTACAGATTTCGACTACCGCGACCGTCGCGCAGAAGATTGGCGACGGACGCGTTCGGATCGAGCATTTCTCACACATCAAACGTAACGGCAATGTGACTCGCCTTGTGTCGCTTACCGCAACAGTTGATGTAACCAAGATCGTAACCGACGTTACCCCGGAGAATACTCCGGTCTATCGTTCTCCCGCCGATCACGGGAATGGCGTCAAGCCAACATTGACACGAAGAGACCAGAAGACGTGCCGACTGGAGCTATCTGAGTTGAAAGGCTTGAAGCTTCGCACCTGGACACTCGCCGAAGAAATCGGCGAGTAATATTCAGACCCATCCACGGTGCTGCTTGCCGTTATCAACGGAGATGATGGGATGCCTGCAATCGCACTTCTGAATGACGAAAAAGAATTGCTTGGGTTCATGCTTGTTGCCGGTGACGCGGCATTCACTCCTGACACTGAGTACGACTGCGTTCTCACTGGTATCCCGAAGATAGCTGAATTGCTCGACACTCCATTGTGTCGCGTCATTCAGGATCACAAGAACACCGAGTTTGTCGTTCACGTTTCCGGAAGACCGCGGGTTCTCACCGTCAGTTTGCTTGACGGGTGGAGCCTCTCCGTTTCGCTCGGGGAGGAAGGTGCCGGATCCTGGTCGGCAGAGCATGACGACGGAACTCGGTTGACCGGGCAGTGTATCCTGGCAAGGAAAGGCAGCAGCTAGATGGATCGCTTCGGACTGCGATAATCCGTGATTGTCCTGAATCCGTGGGGAATGCCGAGCAAGATTCAGCCCCACGGATTCAGGACAACCACGGATCGAGAGGATAGGTCAAGTCCCAGAGTTGATCCGCTCTGGCCGAAAGTCCGCTTGGTGCTGGCTTTCCGTGCCTCACGATGGTCGGCGTGCCACGTCAGTCGCCACGGTTGAGCCATTTCGGCAGCTTGCCGTCGCCGGTCTCTTCGCCTTCGAGCAACCAAGCCAGGTTTAGCTTCGCCACGGTCGAGCCGCCTTTCGGGCCGCCCTCGAAGTGGAGATAGATCCAGCCTTCGCTTTTCGTTTTCGGCCGACCGGCGTTGATCGAGGAATAGGCGTGACTGCCTTCAAAGACCAGTCGCTTCAAGGGCCACGTCTCACCGCCGTCGAAGCTGGTCCAGAGTGTTCCGTGATGGCGCCCGCCGGGGCTGTCGCAGTTGCTGTATACAAGGATATCTCTGTCCTTGATCGGCAGGCGCACCAGGCCTCCCATGCAGCCGTAGTTGGTGTCTTGTGGCCCGTCCGGGAGAATCTCGCAGACCGACAGATCTTTCCAGGTCGCGCCACCGTCCTCACTCCAGGCGGTCCACCGCCTGCGAGGGTTGGCTCCTTCTTCGGCCCAATGCCGGCGCGAGTTGTAGTAAATTCGCCCATCGGCAAGCTCCGCCACCGTGGCCTCGCCGGTGCCCATTGCGGGAAACGGATCGCTCGTGCTCCAAGTCTTGCCGCCGTCGTCGCTATAGATCGCGCCGGTGTAGTGCTGCGGCCAGCGAGCCCGTTCGTTCCTTCCCGCGTACCATCGCGACGGCCGCAGTAACCGGCCTTTGTGCTTTCCGTGCCGCAGCGTGATTCCGTGCTCGTTCATGTGCATCGAGGGAACGTTGCCTTTGCTGTCTTTGTGGAAAACCGTCTCCTGAGCCTTCCACGTCTTGCCGTGATCGGAACTACGATAGACGTTGATTGGTGCGGGTGGGTGATGAGCTTCCACGAACCCCAGGATGTCTCCACTCTTCTCGTCGACCGTCAGCCCGCCACCCTGGAATCCGGGCTTGGCTATCGTGATTTCCTCACCCCACGACTGGCCTCCGTCCTCGCTGCGACGGGCTCGGACGCTGGAGCTTCCCCAAGTGGCCAACACCGTGCCGTCCACGGCCACGACGACGTTCGGAAACCGCTCGCCTTGGAAAACCTGCTGCATCTCCAATTTCGGTTCACCCAAGAACGATTCGATCCCGCCTTCCGCCGGATGTCCCGCAGCGGTCACCCAGTCGCCGCCGGATGGCGTCTGGGCAAGGGCCGACGGTGCCATCAAAACGAGAGATGCGATCGTCGCCAGCAGGCGAACGACGCACGGAAGCGCAACTCGACTGTTTGAAATCGTGTTCCCAATCATGATCGGCCGACTCCTGTGTGAAGAAACATTTGAATACGTGACTACTTGTACGCCACTGGTACTCGTTTTCACTTGTCGAATGCTGGTTATAGATTAGTGGTTATAGATGAAGAAGGCGACTGGAGACCGACTCGAAGGTTTCTTCCATCTATAACCACCAATCTATAACCAGCTCCAAGAGTGTCCCTTTCTTGCGCGTCGCGGCTTGCCTCAGCGTTCCCACGGCGCGACCGCCGATTCGGCTTCTTTGCCGGCCACCTGAGATACCTGCAGGCCGCTGGCTTGGGACGTGTAGAAGATCCGGCCGTTCGACACAACGCTGCCGACACATTCTCGCGAGTCGATGCATGGGCCGGTCGAGACCAGGCGGTTTTCGTCCGACAGGTCGATCATGTCCATGTTCGCACCCAGGACATACGAACCGGAGCTTGCGAAGCGTGTGCAGGCGTAGCCGAAATTGAAACGCGAAACGATCTTACCCGTCTTGCGATCGAATACGTGGCCGTCGCGGCCCGATGCGTTCGAGAAGATATAGTCCTTGCCGATCGTGACCACGTTTACGGCCGAGCGTACCGGTTCGGACTGCCAGATCAATGAACCATCTTTGGCGTCCAAACAGAATACATAGCGATTGTCGGTGCTTTCGTCCGGCCGATTGTAACCGCCCACGTACAGACGACCATCTTTGCCCGAGATCGTGCAGCCGGCGGTCACGTAGTGCTTGGTGCTTACCCATGACACGTCACCGGTTTTCGGATCTAACGACGCCGTGATCCCGTTCGGGCCACTGGGCAAGCCTCGTCGTTTGCGCTGGTCCGGAGAATAGCCGAAGAAGGTCGAGTAGTACAATCGGCCGTCCATCAGGCACAGGCCGCAATCGTTGCCGCCAGTGCCGTGCTCGGACAAGTCTTTCCGCCAAACCAGCTTGCCCGTGTCCATGTCCCATGCCCAAATCAAAGGCGCATTGTCTTTGGGGTAATACGGATTGTTGTGTGTATAGACCCAACTCATCACTTCTTCGCCGGACGCCGATTCGACGGGCTGTCCTTTCATCACAAAGGCTTTGTCCGTGCCCTGCGGCGCGTATCGGCCGGACCCGGAGGCATAAAAGGCCAGATTGTCGTGAATGATCGGCGGGGCCTGGCGGCTCCAGCTTGGCGAGCCGGTGAAGGGCGCCTCCCACATCAATTCGCCGGTCGCGGCGTCCAGGCATCGCATACGCGACTGGTTCAAACCAGCTTGCGGAAGCAGCAAGCATTCTCGGCCGTCGCGCCGGTAGTAGATCGGCGAGGTGAATGACAGATAGACGCCGGGCCAGTATCGCCGCCACAGCAAGCGGCCCGTATCCTGCTCGACGGCAAAAATCTGACCTTCGGCCGTGTGCGTGTACATTCGCCCGCCACCGCAGACCGGAAGATGCTTGAACGTACCCTTGTACCGACGTATCCACTTGATGCGCACGGGCGGTTTGATGCCCTGTTCGTTGGAATTCGTGTTCTGCAAATCGCCGTAATTGGTGAACCAGTCGTATTTGGGATCGGCGTATTGGCCAGCCAACGGACTGCGGGTCTTCTTCAGTTCAAGATCATCCGTCGGCAATGATGCGTTGCCGTCCGGACCCAAGATGTACAAATAACCGTCCTCGCAGCCGAAGTAGATGCGGCCGTCACAAACGGCAACGGGAGCGGTGATGGCATTGCCGAAAGCGGTCTTAAACGACCACGTGTCGCCCTCGCCGGTCAATGGCACGACGCAAAGGCTGCCATCCAACCCGCCGTATACACCGTGATTCTGAAGTAGAATTGGCGCCGCGATCGACGGATAGCCGCCCAGATACTTCGGTTCCTCCTGTTCGGGCGAGTGCAGGCAGAAGCCGAATCCTCCCTCGGGACGGCAGCGGTAAACGTCCTTCCCGCGGATACTGACCGAGCAGAAACTCAGCAATCCAGGCAGATTGATCGCCGTCTGCGTGCCGGGCACAAAGCCAGCCTCGACTTCATCCTTGTCGTTCAGCTTGAGGATGTCGACTCGGCCGGCGTTATCGCGGCGGTGCCACTGGACGTACACTCCGCCGTCCGGTCCGATACTCTGGCCGAATGCCGCCGCGTACTCTCTTCCTGCGTTGCTGGGGATCTCGGCCACGTCGCGCAGCTTGGGCTCGGCCCCGGCGTCTTCCAAGAATACGGTCCTGCCACCTGCCGGGATGACCACGACGTTGTCGTACGCAGCGATATTGCGCGAACAGCAGAAATGGTCCCGCCACGTAACGCGACCGTCTTTGAACCGCTGCCACTCTTCGCCGCTCCAGGGATTGCCGGTGAATCCCATCACCTCCTTCACGAAATCCCATGTCCAACACACGGTGCCGTCCGGTTCGACGGCATAGACGCGCGCATCGAGTGTGGCAAAGTAGACGCGGCCGCTGGCGGAGACCGGTGCCGTGAAGATCGGGCCGCTCGAGCGGATCTCTTTCACCAGGCTACCGTCGCGGCGATCGAGCACGTAGTACGAACCGGCTGTCGTGCCGAAATGCAAGTAGCCGCCGACGATGGCGGGCGACGACACGTTGTTACAGTTCGCCGGGCCACCGGCGGTAGCGTACTTCCACACGACTTCCAACGTCTTGGTGTCGATCGCATAGGCCACACCTGATCCATCCACCACGTAGGCGCGTCCATCGGCGATCGCGGGGGCGGTAAAGACGGCGTCGCTCAACGGAACCGTGCCCACCAACCCCAGCGGCGTCGCCACGCTCCGATCCGGCACGTTGCCCGAATGACGATGGTCGAACTTGAATTGCAGCCAATCTTCCGCCGCGGCGGGACTGGCCATGAATATCGCAGTGAGGATGCAGATGAAACACGCGTCGATTATCCTTTGCATTGTCGATCTCCTAGTTACACGAACGAATCATCACCGCTGTCAGCCGTCTGACAACATGGAAGATTGTAACATGAATGTGGCGTCAACCAAGAAACCGCGATTACATTCAACACGGCTGTAAAGTGTCCAGCATGGTGAATTCGCTTAGGTGATCCGAACCGTATGGTACCGAGAGGGCTGATGACCGTCGTGCGATTGTCACTCAAGGACGTGTGATTACTTGAGAAAAGTGCTCGCACGCCCCATAATGACAGACGAAGGCACTCGATTCGGTCGAGAATGGACCGCACGGTATGGCTCCGGCTCGATCCTCAGAAGACCCGCCTGTCTGGCGAAGAACAAATGGCACACAGGAGGCGTACATAAGGTATATAACTTGTAGCCGCAGTCGGGCCGCTGCAGATCGGGTTGGCCCGTCGGTCGTTCAGCACGTTGAGGCAACGGTTCGGAGAGTGGGGATGTCGAGTTCCGATCAGGACGATACCAGCCAGGATGAGCGGTCTGGATCCGCACCCGAAGAAGGTGATGCCGACTTCACAAAGGCGTGGAACGAGGGGCAAGAGTCCGAGGACGAGTTGGAACAGACTTTCTTCTTGCTGCCTCTTGATGGTGAATCGCTTCCCACCAATTTCGGTCGTTTTGAATTGCTCTCGATCATTGGCAAGGGTGGATTCGGCACGGTCTTTCTGGCCCACGACTCGCAGTTGGACCGGGACGTCGCGGTCAAGATCCCGCGTCAAGGTGTGCTGGAAACCGACGCCGACATCAACCGATTCTATCGCGAAGCCCGATCCGGCGCAAGGCTTCGGCACGCGAATATATGTCCCATCTACGATGTGGGCGAATACTGTGGGCACCACTACATCGTGATGGGATACATCGAGGGACACTCGCTGTCGAGGTTCAACAAGCCGGTGGGTGCCAAGTCGGCGGCGCTGATCACCCTGAAGTTGGCCGATGCATTGACCGAGGCCCACGACCGGGGGATCATCCATCGGGACTTGAAACCATCGAACATTATGATCGAGGCGAAACGGAAGGAGCCGGTCATCCTGGATTTCGGCTTGGCGCGAGACTTCGTTCACGATTCGAACATAACTCAGGATGGACAGGTATTCGGCACCCCCACTTATATGAGTCCCGAGCAGGCGCGCGGGGCGACCGCGGATATCGGGCCCAAGTCGGACATCTACAGTCTGGGAGTCATTCTGTACGAGTTGGTCGCCGGCCGCCCGCCTGCGGAAGGGTCCACCGCAGAGGTCCTGGTCCACATTTTGACCAAGGAACCGGAGCCTCCATCGAAACGACAAACGGACCTTGATCCCACCATCGACTCGATCTGCATGAAGGCCATGGCAAGGGACATGGCGGATCGGTTTGGTTCGATGAAGGACTTCGCGGTGACGCTGAAGGGCTATCTGACCCGTTTGGACCGCAAAGGGCCGGCCGGTGGCGAGGCGGAAGAGGAACTGAAACCGAAGGAAACCAAGCAGCGTGTGGACGCGGCCAGCGAGACACTCCCCTCGGATGAAGCGCCGACTGAAAAAAGCAAAATCGAATTCTCCTGCCCCAAATGCAGGCTGCCCGTGCGCACGCCAGGGTCTTTCGCGGGCAAGAAAGGCATGTGCCCCAACTGCAACGCCGTCGTCCAGATCCCACGGCAGGCGGAGCGGCAAGCATCGCGACCAGCGCCATCCGGGCTCTCGGGTCTCTCCCTGCAAGCCGCGTCGCCCACTCCGGATTCGTCCATCATCCGGATCGAGTTCAGTTGCCCGTACTGCCGACGGCCGGTACGGACGCCTCGCGGCGCGGCAGGAAAAAAGGGAAAGTGTCCCAGTTGCGGGGCCATCGTGGATATCCCCATCATTAGGACGATGTGATCCTTGTATGTCCGACGCCTGGCGCACCTTGTACCCGTTCGAGTCTCACCATCTGCTGCTCGAGTCGCTGCGCTATCACTACTTGGACGAAGGCGCCGGTCAGCCGTTGCTGATGGTACATGGGAATCCGACCTGGTCGTTCTATTGGCGAAACTTGGTCGTTGCATTCCGCGACCGGTACCGTGTCGTGGTGCCCGACCACATCGGGTGTGGACTAAGCGACAAGCCGCAGGATTATCCGTACCGGCTGTCCCAACACATCGAGAACCTCGTCCGTCTGATCGAGCATCTGGATCTGACGGGCGTTACCTTGCTCGTCCACGACTGGGGCGGCGCGATCGGCCTGGGAGCAGCTCTGCAGGTGCCGGCTCGCGTGGCTCGTATCGTGCTGTTCAACACCGGTGCCTTTCCGCCGCCGTATTTTCCGCTTCGTATCCGAGTCTGTCGCACGCCGATTTTGGGCCAGTGGGCGGTTCGACAGTTGAACCTGTTCGCGCGAGCGGCGTTGCGCATGGCCGTCACCAAACGCGAACGCATGACGCCCGCGGTTCGAGAAGGCTTGCTCGCGCCGTATGACAATTGGGAAAACCGCATCGCCATCCACCGGTTTGTCACCGACATCCCGGCAAATGAACGGCATCCGACGTGGCAGACGCTGGCCGATGTCGAAAGCGGATTGCCCACGCTGGCCGACCGCCCCATCATGGCCATCTGGGGAATGCGGGATTGGTGCTTCACCCCAGCGTGCCTGGACCGTTTCTTGGCCGTGTTTCCCGACGCCGAAGTACACCGATTGGAAGGTGCCGGGCACTACGTGATCGAAGATGCCCACGAAGAGATTGTACCGCTGGCGGAGCGTTTCCTGAGTGAGCATCCTGTTGATTCGTAACGACCGGACACGCCGTGAAATCCGAAGCACGAAATCCGAAATTCGAAACAAATCCAAAAACCTAAATGCAGAATTCTCAAAACGACCGACCGGCACCGCTTGGCCCCCTGTTTTCCGTGGGCCAGTGTGCAACCTTGGCGTGCCTGCTGGAAGTGACGGCGCCAAAGCCGGGCAACGTACACCGCGGTGCCGACTTCGACGACATGACCTTCATGGATTTCGTCGTGAGCGCGACGGCCATCGGTCCGATGATGGATGCGGCAGTGGAGAATGGCGTTGGGGAAACGGTGCTCGAGGCGGTGAGGGCCACTCGCCAAATGGTCGACGTGAATGCGAACCTGGGTACCGTCCTTCTGTTAGCTCCGCTGGCCTGCGTTCCGCGCGAACGGTCTCTGGAATCCGGCGTGGCCGAAGTACTTCGCGCCCTCACGCCCGACGACGCTCGCAAAGTCTACGAAGCCATCCGTTTGGCCGAACCGGGCGGACTTGGGGAAGTGGACACCATGGACGTTACCGACGACCCGCCGAGCGATTTACTGGCCGCGATGCGCGCGTCCGCCGAACGGGACATGGTCGCTCGGCAGTACGCTGAAGACTTCCAGCATGTTCTACGCTTCGCAGCCCCATCGTTATGCCGCGGCACCCAAGCGGGCTGGTCACTGACCGAAACGATCATACACACACATCTTCAGCTTCTCGCGCAGTTCCCTGACAGCCTGATCGCTCGCAAATGCGGCCCCGACACCGCCCGCGAAGCCGCCAACCGAGCCGCCGCCGTCCTGGACACCGGCGAGCCGGGCGACGAGCAGTACCTCCAAGCCCTCGGAGACCTCGACTTCTGGCTACGCAGCGACGGCCATCGCCGCAACCCCGGCACAACCGCCGATCTAATCGCCGCCGGTCTGTTCGTCGTCCTGAGGGACAGGCTGATTGCGCCGCCGTTTCGTTGATGCCTTTGTTCAGCAGACGCGACGACGGTATCGTGCAAACGGCTACTAGACAGAGGGTCGCCCACCGATCCGGGCGCACTTGCACACGTGCTTGGCGCCCCCGCAAGTTTGAGAGTAAACTGCCCGACAGAAACTAGGTGCGGTTTCGTGCAAATCTATGCCCGGCTTGATACGGATGTTGGCTTCGTGGCCTGGGCGCCAGGGAAAGGAGTCTCATTGTTTGCTCCGTTGAGCTGACTGCGCGCTGTTTCACTCGAGGGGCTCCTATGCCGCCGACCGCCGAAGAAATCGTGGAAGCCGTGGCTGGCGAGACCACGCTTTGCCTTGACGAGTGCCTGATGAGAATCAGACATTGCCTCGGCCAATTGTCTGACGAGCAAGTGTGGTGGCGACCGTATGAGTCGATGAATTCCATTGGGAATCTCATTCTTCACTTGAACGGAAACGTGCGGCAGTGGATCGTGGCCGGGTTGGGGAATGCGGCGGACGATCGGAATCGACCGCAGGAGTTTCTGGAACGAACGATGATTCCGAAGGACCGGATGATGGCACAACTCGAGGGGACCATCAGCGAGGCGAAAGTGGTTCTGTCCCGGATCACCGCGGACGATGTACTGGAGCAACGTCGCATTCAAGGATTCGACGTGAACGGGTTTGGCGTGATCTTCGACTGCGTGCCGCATTTCAAGGGACACACACAAGAGATTATCTGCCTGACACGCTGGCAATTGGGTGATGCATATGGGTTCCATTGGGAACCGCAAACGCCTGAAGAAGGGGCGACAGAGTAGGAAAGGGTGTCGGGTGTCAGGTGTCGGGAAAGACGGATACTCGGCACGGGCACGTCGCACACCCGGTACTCAGAACTCAGTACCCAGTACTCAGTACCCGACACCTGACACCTGACACCCGGCCCCGTCCCCCACGATCGCAAATGGCCGGTCGTCACGGCCTCGGTTTTAGGATATCATAGTCTTGTCATGGACCGCGACACGCTGATTCAGTACCTCGACGACCCTTCCGAGTATGCCGGGCCTCTGCGATCGCTCAAGATCAAGAACGTGGATCGGGCGCATGGCAATCTCGTCGCCATTGCCGATTCAGGTATAACGCTTGATCTGCTGGGCGTCATCTGCGAACAGTTGATCGAGCAGTTGCCGCGGCTGAGCGATCCCGATATGGCGCTCAACAACCTGGATCGCTTCTTCGCCGCTTCACGAAATCCATTGTCGCTGGGCGCGCTGTTCGAACGCGATCCCGAAGCACTGCCGACGCTGCTGCAGATTCTGTCCACAAGTCAGCATTTGAGCGACTTATTGATCCGCGATCCGGAGAGTTTCGATTTGCTTCGCATGACGGGTGGCCGGCCGGTGGAGCGTCACGTGCTTGTCAAGGAAATCTGCAAGGACGTGGCTACGGCGATGGACGATCGGGACGTGATGGCCATTCTTCGGCGTTACAAGCATCGCGAGACGCTCAGGATCGCGTACGGCGATATTGTCCAGCGTCATCACTTGGTGGTGGTCACCGAACAGATTTCGTTCCTGGCGGATGCGATTTGCGAGGCGGCTCTGCAAGCGGCGTGGCGCAAAGAGGAGAGCCAACGCGGTACGCCCCGGCGTCCTGACGGTGACCGTGCCAGGTTCGTCGTGCTGGCGTTGGGCAAGCTGGGCGGCGTGGAGTTGAACTATTCCAGCGACATCGACCTCATTTATCTGAGCGACGAGGACGGCGAGACGGACGGCCCTCGATCGTGTGCTAACAGCGAGTTCTTCAAGCGACTCGCCCGGCAATTCGGCAAGTACCTGACGGAAAACACATCACTGGGCGTGGCCTATCGGGTCGACTTGAATCTGCGGCCGGACGGCAAACAGGGACTGTCAGTGATCGGCCTCGACGCAGCGTTGCGCTACTACGACATTTCGGGGCGGACGTTTGAACGCCAGGCGTTCGTCAAGGCCCGGCCGGTCGCGGGCGACGTGGATCTGGGCGAGGAGTTCCTGGAACAGCTCGATCCCTGGATCTACCGCCGCTATCTGAGCCGAGCGGATATCACGGGTATTCGAGCGTTGAAACGTCGGATCGAACAGCGGACGATTCGCGAAGGGGGCAACGAGCGAAACGTCAAGACGGGCGATGGCGGTATTCGGGATATCGAGTTTGTCATCCAGTTCCTGCAGCTCTTGAACGGCAGCGAGTTACCGGAAATCCGAACCGGCAACACGCTCGAAGGTATCGACCGCCTGGGGCGTGCCGACTGTTTGACGCTGGAAGAGCGGACGAGGCTGGAAGAGAACTACATCATGCTTCGCCGGCTGGAACACCGTCTGCAGATCATGTTCGATCTGCAAACACACATCATGCCGGACGACGACGACGAACTGCGCAAGCTGGCCATCCGCATGGGATATCCGGAGGGACCGCATCGTTCGCCGTTGGGTGCTTTCAAGGCCGACTACAAGCAGAAGACCGCGCAGAATCGAAGTATGCTGAACCATCTTCTCAGCGAAGCCTTCGGTTCGGAGGAAGAGATCGAGCCCGTCGTCGACCTGATCCTGGATCCGGAGCCGCCGAACGAGGCGATCAGCCAGGTGCTGAGCGATTACGGATTCAAGAATACGGCCGATGCCTACAAGAACATGATGGCATTGACCACCGAGAAGATCTCGTTCCTGTCAACGCGTCGATGTCGCCATTTCCTGGCTACGATTGCGCCGCAGTTGATGCAAACGATCGCTGCCACGCCCGATCCGGATTCGACCCTGGTCAACCTGAGCAAGGTCAGCGATTCGTTGGGAGGCAAAGGCGTTCTATGGGAACTGTTTCGCTTCAATCCGCCATCGCTGCAACTGTACGTGCGGCTATGCGCCGCCACACCTTACTTGTCCGGCGTTCTGACCAGCAATCCGGGGATGATCGACGAATTGATGGATTCGCTGGTCTTGGACAAGCTACCCACGTCGCAATCGCTGCAAATGACCCTCGATGACCTGCTTCGAGGCGCCGAGGACATCGAACCCATCCTGCACGGCTTCAAGAATTCGCTTCATTTGCGGGTCGGTGTTCGTGACATTCTGGGTAAGGAGGACATCCAAAACACGCATCGCGTGTTGTCGGATATCGCCGAAGTGTGCCTCAAAGAGATCACATCGCGAGAATACGAGCAACTCGCACGCAAGTACGGAACGCCGACTATTCACGGCGGCAAGCGGGATGGCAAACCTTGCGAATTGGTGATTCTGGCGATGGGCAAGCTGGGTGGCCGCGAGCCGAATTATCACAGCGATCTGGATGTGATCTTTCTGTACGACGGTGATGGCTCCACCGAGCAGCCGTCGCGCAGCCGAAGCGATCGCACCACCAGCAATCAGCATTTCTTCAGCCAGCTAGGCCAGCGAATCATCAAGGTGATCAACAGCCTTGGACCGTACGGCCGGCTGTTCGAACTCGATCCGCGTCTGCGACCGACGGGCAAGAGTGGCTCGTTGGCCGTTTCGATCGACGGACTCCAGCGGTACTTCGCCACGGGGCAAGGCCAGTTGTGGGAGCGGCAGGCGCTGTGCAAGTCCAGGCCGATCTATGGGTCGGCAAACGTGTGCGCAACGGCCATGCAAGTGGTGAACGACGCGATCGTGGGCCCCGGCTGGCAGCCGTCCAAAGCTGAAGAAATCCAGCGCATGCGTTTGCGTTTGGAGGAAACCGCATCGAAGCAGAACCTGAAACGCGGAGCCGGCGGAACGGTCGACATCGAGTTCGCCGTTCAGATGCTCCAGGTCAAACACGCGGCCGAATTGCCCGACGTGTTGGTGCCGGGTACTCTGGACGCGATCCGAGCGTTGCTGCGGGTCGGTTGCCTGGCCCCCGACGACGGCGAGTATCTGGAGCGGTCCTATCGTTTCCTGCGCAGCGTCGAAGCGAGGCTGCGTCTGATGAACACAGCCGCGCGGCACGAGTTGCCCGAGGAGGAAATGGAGCTGAGGAAGCTGGCCTTTCTACTGGGATACGAAGGCCCCAAGTCGCTGTTGCAGGAATGCAAAACGTATCGCCGCGAGAATCGCAAGCGTTTTGAGCGGTTGTTCCGCAACGCGTCACGGGGGACTTAGAAACCCGGCTTCTCCGAAGAAGCCGGGTTTCTCTCTCCGCCGGCCAACTGTCAGAACTCGATTTCCATTTGGTCGCGTCCCAGATCGGTCGACGGAAAGATGCTTCGGGCGACGTCCAAGCCCACGGGGTCGTCTTCGCCGGTGTGCGGATTGATGTGAATGAGAATCAAACGGCCCACCTCGGCCTTCCGGGCTACTTCCGCGACGGTCGTGACGCAGCTATGGCCGGTCAGCTTCGCCTTCTCTTCCCAGCCATCGGGAAAATAGCACTCGTGAAGAAGAACGTCGACACCGCGAAGGTGTTCGACGTAGGCCGCATCCAAATCAGCCGTCGTATCGGTGATGTAGGCCAGCGAACGACCGGGCCATTCGAGCCGATAGCCGAGCGAACCGCCTGGATGGTCCAACGCGAAATGGGACACAAAGCCGCCTCCCGGCACGGGGACGCGAGGTTCGAGCGGTCGCTGCTGGAACGGGGGCCGCACGGGAAACACATGCTCGGAAAACACATGCTCTTCCACGGCCGCCAGCTTTTCGGCTTCGCCGTGCACGCAGACTCGCTCCATCTCTCGTTCATAGAGCACGTCCAGCAGATACGTCAGGCCGACCACGTGATCCAGATGTGCATGCGTTAGGAAGATGTCCAGAGTCGCGGTCTGTAGGTGCCGGCTGACGCGGTACATCCCCGTCCCCGCATCCAGGATTACACCCGTTTCCGGCAGCATCATGCATGCCGTCTGCCGGAGGTCCGTGGGATGGTACCCGCTGGTGCCCAACAGTAGAAGTCGCATGTTGGTTTACCGCTTAAGTGAAGAAATCCACAGGAGAGCTTTTCCCGCCTCGTCGACTCGCAGATCGCTTGTCAGTTTCGCTTGATTGGCAAGCCTGTCGATAATTCGTTTGTAGTACGTTCGTTCCGCGGGGAGTGAGACCTTGACCTGTGCCGGATCGATATTGTGAAGCGCCAGAGAATTGTGGTCGTACAAGATTGGTGCCTTGATCCGTCCTTGGATTGCCTCCAGTGTCGACGAAAGCGGCTGGTCCTGGATCTCGACCTCCAGGAAGTTGAACAGCTCGGGCAGCGTCTCGCGAGGCGACTTTTCGGACGGCCATCCCACAGGCCAGGACTCCCGCGACCGGCGTACGTCGGTGATCAGTAGCTTGATCTGCCCGCCTGGCTGCTTCTGCGGTACGAGAACCAGGCCGAGCGGTCGCAGAATGGCAGCCAAGGCCGTGCCGGCGCTAAGACCTTGCAGTTCGTCCCTCACCTGATCGCCGCCAGCCATCGCATCCAGCACGCTTTGCTCCGCAGTGAAGGACAGCGACAAAGTGCCGGCGATCCTCTTCATCGCGTCGTAGGACTTTTGGCCTTTGGTGTTGAACGGGATCGGCACGTTTAGCGCCTCGTGGACTTTCACCAGTTGCGTTGCGGTCAAGCCAAACGCTCCCGGTCTCTCGCGGAGTCCCGATTCACCGCCTTCTTCGAGCTTGGCAATCCAGCGGGCGATACCGGCCTTGTCGCCATGTCGAAACTCGGCGCCCGGCAAACGCAGCGTATTGCGGGCGGTCAGTATACCGGTGACCTGATAAGTGGGCGATGCGGCAGTTCCCCGTTGGCGGATTTCGGCCTTGTCACCAGAGCGAGCAGAGCGGATTCGCATGCTGCCGAGTTTCAAATCCTTCAGCATCCTCATCCACTGATGCGCGCCAGTGGTCGGGAATCCGGGCTCGGTGATCAGCTCGAATTCCACGCGCGGTGCTGCGAACACCGAAAAAACTGGGGCGCAAGTACAGATCAGTAACGCGAGAATTGGCGTACGCAAACCCGGTGAATTGTGCATTTTGAAGCCCAATAGCGTATTACGAGCCCTACCCCTAACGTAGAACATTATCGCCGAACATTCACTATCAGTTTCGCAGTTCGCGGCGATTTTGCCCCCCTGTTCCGTGGAATCGCCTACAAATATGCGTTCCCAGCGTCCGCAGAGTCTCGCATTGTTTAACCCGAAGCCAAAGGCGATGGCGGGTGCCGCGAGTGGACCGTCTATCCCCTGCCCGCCATCGCCTTCGGCTTCGGGTTAAACGGGGAAGTTGTTTCATTGGCGATCCTGGTTGCGTTGCCGCCCAAAGAACGGCAAAATAGGGAACTCGATAATCGCATCCAAATCCAACTAGACTTCTAACCGTACAAGGAGCAATCAGATGGCGCGACCGGTCACTTTGTTCACCGGCCAGTGGGCAGACCTGCCGTTCGAGGAAATGGCTCGAAAGGCAAAAGAGTTTGGCTACGATGGCATGGAGTTGGCCTGCTGGGGAGACCATTTCGAAGTGGGCAAGGCGCTGGAGGACGAGAGCTACTGTGCACGCAAACGGGATATACTCGATAGCCATGATTTGCAGTGTCACGCCATTAGTGCTCACTTGGTCGGCCAGTGCGTCTTGGATCATATCGACGAGCGGCACCAGGGCATCCTGTTCTCTGCAGAGCATGTCTGGGGCGACGGCGACCCGGCCGGCGTTAACGAGCGGGCCATCGAGGAAATGAAAGACACGGCCCGCGCCGCACAGAAATTCGGCATCGGCATCGTGAACGGATTTACCGGGTCCAGCATTTGGCACTTGAACTACTCGTTCCCGCCGGTGCCGGAATCCATGATCGAATCGGGGTTCCAGCTTCTGGCCGAGCGATTCAATCCGATTCTGGACGTGTTCGGCGAATGCGGGGTGAAGTTCGCTCTGGAGGTCCACCCCACGGAAATCGCTTTTGATCTGTACACGGCCCAACGAGCGTTGGAGGCCCTGGATCATCGCGAGGAGTTCGGCTTCAACTTCGATCCCAGCCATTTGCATTGGCAAGGTGTCGACCCGGTCGAGTTCATTCGGGCATTCCCCGATCGCATCTTCCACGTCCATGTCAAGGACGCGATCACGACGCTAGATGGCAGAAGCGGCATCCTGGCCAGCCATCTCAATTTCGGCGATCACCGACGCGGATGGGACTTCCGCAGCCCCGGCCGCGGCGGCATCAATTTCGAAGAGATCGGCCGCGCCTTGAACGACATCGGCTACGAAGGACCTCTGTCCATCGAATGGGAAGACTGCGGCATGGACCGCGAGTTCGGCGCCCGCGAAGCATGCGGCTTCACCAAAGAGCGATTGGGCTTCGCGGCCAGCGGACGGGCGTTCGACGCGGCGTTTGAAGAGTAAGACGCAGGTCGGAAAGAGAATTGCAGACCCAACGCCCCGGCAGTTGAAGGCGGCCGGGGCGTTCTCTTTTCTAGATGTGGGCATTCGTGTAATGTGGGGCACGTTTCCAACGTGCCAATGTCGGCAAGCTGGTAAGGTACGGCACGTTGGAAACGTGCCCCACGTACTCGCACCGCCGGCATTTCGCAGAGATATGATCAAGCCCGCGATGGCCAAACGAAGCCCCTTCGGATTGCCTCTCTTGCCTCACCGAACATCGGTCTATAATGCTGGTGAGTCGTCTTTAGGTCTAATTCCCTACTCCTGTCTTTCGTTTGGTCCTCATGACAAGAAAACCTGCCAATCTTCGCGAGTTGCGAGAGAGCGGTTGGATCTCGAAATCCATCAAGCGCGAAATCCACGACAATTTCATCGCCCAATTGGCCGCGGGCGCGAAATTGTTTCCAGGGATCATCGGCTATCAGGATACAGTGATCCCGGAAATCAACCTGGGACTGATTGCCGGCCACGATCTGTTGTTCCTGGGCGAGAAAGGTCAAGCGAAAACGCGGCTGATGCGCTGTCTGGTCCGCTTTCTGGACGAGGAAGTCCCCTACATCGACATACCGGGGGCTCCGTTTCACGAGGATCCCTACCATCCGATCAGCAGCGTTTGCAAGCGGTTCGTTGCGGAACACGCCGAGGACAAGATCCCTATTGGCTGGTGGCCGCGCGACGATCGTTATGCCGAGCGGTTGGCCCCCGGCACGAAATTCGCCGATGTGATCGGCGAGATTGATCCGGCGAAACTGGCCGGCGGGGAGAGCATGTCCACCGAAGAGGCGCTGCACTTCGGCCTGATCCCGCGCATGCACCGAGGTATCTTTGCCGTGAACGAATTGCCGGAACTGGACGAACTGGTGCAAGTGGGACTGTTCAATATTTTGGAGGAGCGTGACGTTCAAATACGTGGCTACCCAATTCGATTTGACTTGGATATCTTCCTGCTGTTCTCAGCCAATCCAGCCACCTACAACCGCAGCGGCAAAGTCATTCCGCAATTGAAAGACCGCATCGGTACGGTGGTCCACACCCACTATCCTCGTTCGCGCGATGCGGGCATCGAGATCATCGAGCAGGAAGCGAGAATCGACTTGGATGGCGAATATCCGGTCGCGGTACCATACTTCATGCGCGAGATTGTCGAAGAAGTCACCGTCCAGGCTCGCAAGTCCAAGTACGTGGACCAGCAGTCCGGCGTGAGCGCTCGGTTCAGCATCGCGAACTACCGCACGATGATCGCCAGCGCCAGGCAACGAGCGGTCGTTCTGGGCGAGAAGCCAGCGGTACCTCGCATCAGCGACCTGGGCCGGTTGTATAGCTCGTCGTTGGGTAAGCTCGAGTTGGATCTGATGGGCAGCCATCAGATGTCCGAGCGTCAAGTGTTAGATTCGGTGACGGCCGAGGCGATTCGCGTTGTGTTCCAGGAATACGTCGACGAGCACGGATTGGCGGAGATTGGAGAGATCTTTGGCCGCGGCGTGAAGCTCGAAGTGGGCGATTTGCTGCCTTCGTCGCACTATGCCGAACGCCTTCGTCGCGTCCCGCCCGTGTGGGACAAGGCGTTCGAGGTGAATGCATCGGAAGATACGGCCGTACGAGCGTCGTGCGTCGAGTTTGTGCTGGCTGGTCTGTACGCCATGGACATGGTTTCAAGATCGCAACGTCACGGGCGGATTCTGTACGAGGTGGAATAGGCGGTACTAGCCACTCACAGCGGTCTTGCCTCTGTACCGAGGGATTATCATTTCCAGCAACAGAAATCCCAATCCCAGGCAAACGAAGATCTGGAATCGCTCGCGGTATCGCTTCCGTTTCTCGGCCCGTACCTCGCCCCGGGCTAGTTTGGCCAAGTGGTCCTCGTAGATCTGTCCCAAGTCGTAGGCCCGCGTTCGTGCCGGGACGTAGGCGCCTTTGGTGGTCAGAGCAATCTCCTTCAATAGTCGCTCGTCCATGCACGACCACACTTCCTGGTTCTCGTGTTTTACGTAGCGAAGATTGCCCTGTTCGTCGCGCACCGGGATGCGCGAGCCTTCGTTCGCATCGCCGAGACCGACGGAGATGATCTTCACGTTCCGCTCGGCAGCCTGCGCCGCCGCCTCTTTCGGGAACGAATCGTGGTCTTCGCCATCGGTGATCAACACGATCACCTGGTCGCGATCCCGCGCCTCTTTCATCGACTCGATGGCCTTTCGAATGGCATCGCCGATCAGCGTACCGCCCCGCGGCGCGCTGTCGGAATCCACGTCGGCAAGCACCATACGGAAAAAGCCCTGGTCGCTGGTCAGCGGAACCTTGACCACCGCCGCGCCGGCGAAGGTGATCAACCCGACCCGGTCGCCTTCGAGCTTCTTCAACAAATCCAGGATGTCCGATTTTGCTCGATCCAACCGGTTTGGAGCAACATCTTCGGCCATCATGGATCGCGACACGTCCAACAGCACGAACAGATCGACGCCCCGCGCCGAGACCTTTTCGAAATAGACACCCCACCGCGGACGGGCCAGAGCCAAGAGCAGGCAGGTGACTCCCAAGACGACGGCCGCACCTTTGATCCACGGCCGCAGTTCACCGGGTTCGGGCATCAGCCTCTTGACCATCTCCGGATCCACAAACCGCTTAGCTGCCGCCAATCGCCTGCGATGCGCGAAAATCAGCAGGCCGACGAGCAACGGTACAATCCAGGAAAGGTAGAAGAAGTCCGGATGTTGGAAGAGATTTGTCCGATCCATAACGGTTTTGACTTTGTACGTCAGGCTCTTCAGGTGCAGCGATCTCAGTGTCGCTCGTACATAAATACCCGCGCAGAATTTTCCGCGTGGAATAGAAACCCGGTTTTCCCCAAAAACCGGGTTTCTGTCACCGGTCCAATCTCCGAAAACTCGTGGTGACGCACTTACAGCGTATGTGAATCGCGTCGAGGCGCGAAGTACAGACCAGCCGCGTCTTCTTCCGCGTTTTCGTCTTCGGGTCTATCATAGGGCCATGTCCCAAGAAGAACTGGCAATTGGCTTTTTCGTCCTGATCGCGGTGGTTCCCGTCGTCGGATTCCTGATTTGGAGTCGCAAGACGCCGTTCGATCCATTTCGAGCGTTCTGGTATCTCGTGACCATCCTCTTGGCCCGTATTCTCTGGCGTGCCAAAGTACCACCCATGCCGGTGCCGCCCGGCCAGGGCGCCGTAGTGGTCTCGAATCATCGCGGCAGCGTCGATCCGTTCTTCATCGCACTGGGCACGAACCGTCACATCCACTGGATGGTGGCTCGCGAGTATTGCCGGCACCCGGCCTTTGGCTGGTTCTTGCGGCTCTGTGAAGTGATTCCGGTCAATCGAGGCGGAATCGATACCGCTTCCACAAAGAGGGCAATTCGGCTGGCGTCCGAAGGCGGCCTGGTAGGCGTGTTTCCCGAGGGAAGGATCAACATGACCGACAAGTTCATGTTGCCGGGACGCCCTGGAGCGATCCTCGTCGCGTTGAAGGCCCGCGTGCCGATCGTGCCGTGTTTCATTCAAGGTTCGCCCTACGATCGAACGCCGTGGAGTCCATTCTTGATGCGAGCGAAAGTGATCGTACGATTTGGCGAGCCGATCGACCTGTCGCCGTACTACGATCGCGAACGCGACGCAGGATTGGTCGGCCAACTCATGCTTGAGGCCATAAAGGCCATCGCCGGACTGGCAGGACGCGAAGATTTCGAACCGAGCCTTGCCGGCCGTCGTTGGAAACCAACCGAGGAAGAAGTGGATCGCGACATGGCAGCCAGCCTGCGACTGCAATCCGAGCAGTAGACGCTCTCCAAGAGCGGTTCGCGGTTGGTTGGAGTTCACGCTTTAGCGTGTCTTCCGGGGAGCACGTTCCCCCCAGCCTAAAGGCTGAACTCCAGCGAAGAGGCGTTGCTGCCCGGTGAGTTCGCCTACCCATACAACATCTTCTGCACGCGGCGGACTCGACATTCAAGCCGTTGGCGGACCAACGACAGCGAGTCGGCGTCGGCAAAGACCGTCGCGACTGGGCGTCTCGCATCAATCTGTTGGCCACCGGCGGGGATGTCGGCAATGGCGGGTTGTATGGCGCGGCGATTGATGCGACGTGCGAACCGCATAAACCGCCCTGGGACAGTCAACGTTCTGTCGGCGTAGATGATTGCCTTACCACAGAAGCCTGAGCCCTGTCGCTTGGACGATCGTGGCAACGTGCCGTCGCGGCAGGCGTGGACGTGCATGGCAATCGTCTCGATACCGGCGAGTCGCTCCAATATCTCGACCGAGGCCGTGTAGCGGGGATTCACTTCGACGGGCAAGACTGCGTTCCCGGCAAGAATCGCGTCGACGCCAAAAATGCCGACGAGGCCAAACCGCTTTGCGAGGCAACCACCGATTCGCTCAAACTCTGTTTCGATGCGTTCCGGAAGTACTAGCGGTCCCAACGAACCGGTGTATTGAAAACCGGTGGCACCCGTCCAGGCTGCGCCGATGATTTGTCGAGTGGCCCCAACGAGCAGCGCGCGACCGCCGGCGCCCACGAATATGGCGCTGCAAGGATCGCCGGCGATGAAACGCTGGAAATAGAAACGCGAGTCGCCGTCGCAGGGCTCTGCTTCAACAGCGTCATCGCCGGCTACCGATTCGCGTATCAATGAAATTCGCTCACCGCCAGAGGATTCGAACGGCTTTCGTAGCCACAGACCCTCGTGCAGACGCGGCAAACGCCGTGCAGTCTCAGGGCACCGCAAACCGTCTTGTGTCAATGCCTGCCTCACCAGAAACGGATTTCGTACTCGCCGGAGAACATCGCCCCAGTTCCCATGCAACTCACGTACTCGAGCGATTCGGTCAACCAAATCCGCTCGGTTCTCCAGGGCCCCTGTGTACATCCATGGACACTCGGGAAGGGTCTTGACTAGAGTCTCCAACCCCCGTGGATAGTTGTCGATTCGGTGGCTTGTGCAGCATTCCGCCAAATCCACGTCGCCAAACATGTCCGCACCGACGGGCTGGAAGCCAGCTCGGATTGCCGACTGCGCCGCGGCACGCACACTGGCACCGAGAATCAGTAGTCTGGATGGCATGAGCGGACCCCACGGGTGCTTGCATTTGTCCCAAGGTTTGCTAACTTCACGACTTGGGTCAACTCCCATTGAGCGTTGCCCGTTGCTTTTCTTTTTTCCCGTCTCTTGAGAACAACGGAGAGAGATTTCATGTCCATGTATATTGGTGAAGGTCTGGCAGGCGATGGCAACGAAATCGCCCACATCGATCTGTTGATCGGCAGTAAGGACGGCCCGGTGGGCACGGCGTTTGCCAATGCTCTAGCCAGGCAAAGCGAAGGCCATTCGAACCTGTTGGCGGTCCTCACGCCGAATCTGGCGGTGAAGCCATCGACGGTGATGATCACCAAGGTGACGATCAAGGGTATGAGCCAAGCCGTGCAGATGTTCGGTCCGGCGCAAGCAGCGGTGGCCAAAGCTGTGGCGGATTCGGTAGCCGATGGCGTAATCCCCAAGGATCAATGCGAGGACTTGGTGATCGTGTGCGGCGTCTTTATCCATCCAAATGCAGAAGACGACAAAAAGATCTACGACTACAATTACGAAGCCACCAAGCTATCGATTGCCAGCGCCATGTCCGGCAAACCGACCGTGGACGAGATGATCGCCGGCAAAGACACCGCAGAACACCCATTCAGGGGGTTCTAGGAAAGCGGCAGTGTTATTCGATTGCTTGAAACCCGGTTTCTCGGAAGAGACCGGGCTTTTCTTTTTGATTTGGAACCGAGGGTCATGATCAAGAAAAAGATCCTCATTCAACTCGATCCCGATACTCACGCCAGTGTGTTCGACGCGGTCGTCGCCATCGACGCAGGCGTGGATCATTTGCTGCAGTATCGCGGCGTCAAACCAGACCAGGTGCGCGACTTGGTTCATGGTGCGATGTTCACGCGGGGGCCGGAAGATCTGCATAGCACGGCAGTTTTCGTCGGCGGATCGGATGTTGCAGCCGGTGAAGCACTGTTGAAAGCGGTGACCGAGTGTTTTTTTGGGCCGATGCGCGTGTCCGCCTTGTTGGACGCCAACGGTGCCAATACCACGGCCGCGGCCGCTGTGTTGGCTGCCGGGGATCATGTTCCATTGAACGGATCGACGACGTTGGTGCTGGCCGCCACCGGTCCCGTCGGCCAGAGAGCGGTGCGTCTGTTGGCTCGCGAAGGTGCCCGGGTACGGGTTGCCTCTCGGCGTCGCGACCGGGCCGAAGCCGTTTGTGAGGCCGTGGCAACTCTGGTCGACGGTGCCGATCTTGAATCCTTGGAGACGAATTCGCCCGAAACGACCGCCCCCGCCTTGGCGGGAGCGGATATTGTGATAGCTGCCGGAGCGGCCGGTGTAGAGTTGTTGCCGGCCGATGTACGTCGCGGTTATAGGAGTTTGCGCGTCGCGATTGACCTGAACGCCGTTCCGCCCGCAGGGATCGCTGGCGTGGAGGTGACGGACAAGGCGGTCGAGCGCGATGGAACGGTCTGCTACGGCGCTATTGGTATTGGCGGCCGCAAAATGAAAATCCACAAAGCTGCGATACGAAAGCTGTTCGAGCGGAACGATCAGGTTCTGGATGCCGAGGAAGTCTACGCAATCGGCCGCGAGCAAAGAGAACTCGTTTAACCCGAAGCCGAAGGCGATGGCGGGCGTTGCGTGTGCACGGTCGAACCCACTGCCCGCCATCGCCTTCGGCTTCGGGTTAAACGGTCGAGACAACGAACGGTTTACCTGTCAGGTTCTGGACACACCGTGGTGGAATGCGATGAACACCCGCTCTCCAAGCACCCACGTGGCGGTCATTCTTCTGTTGGCTCTGGTGGCTGCGCCTTCGTGCAGCACGCGACAAACCGAGAAGGTACATGCTGTGACGTCCGAACCAATCGAGCAATCCGATCCGATGCCGAAGCCACCCGATCCAACTCCGGAGCAACCCGATTTCACCGAGACGGAAGTCGCCACCTTTGGAGCCGGTTGCTTCTGGTGCGTCGAGGCGGTGTTTCAGCAGTTGGAGGGCGTCCTGTCGGTGGAGTCCGGGTATTGCGGTGGGGACGTCAAAAACCCGACTTACCAACAAATCTGCAGCGGAACCACCGGTCACGCCGAAGTCTGCCAGATCCGCTTCGACCCGTCGAAGATAACCTTCGACGAAATGCTGAGGGTTTTCTGGGAGACCCACGATCCAACGACATTGAACCGGCAGGGTAACGATGAAGGCACCCAATATCGCTCCGTGATCTTCTATCACGACGAGCGACAGAGGGCCCTGGCAGAACAACGGAAAAGACAGTTGGATGCTGCAGACGCGTGGCCAGACCCAATCGTGACGGAGATCAGCCCCATCGCGCCCTTCTACAAAGCGGAAAGAAATCACCAAAACTACTACAATGACAACCCCACTCAGGGCTATTGCCAGTTCGTCATTCGGCCCAAGGTCGACAAAGTCCGCTCCGTTTTCAAAGATCGGCTAAAAGAGAAAGACTGACGCAGCGCCGTCGTTTGGACGGAGCGTGGAAGGTACGCCTCTGCGAATGGTTCCGTCCGGAAATCCCGCACCGGGGGGCTTGTAGTTGCTCATCAGTTTGTTCAAAATCTCTGCTTCTGCTGGTGCCGCATTTGGCTTGGCTGCCCCCCTTGGGACCGACACGAATGTCGACTGACCGGCACGCCTCTGTCTGACAGCGACCCATTGGAAAGGGCTCGTAGTGGGCCAGGATGTGTGATCGCTGTCGGCTCGTGGCTGAATGACGGACCGGTGAAACCTCCGCAGATCCAACTGGCTTACCGTGGCCGAGTTCTTTGATTCCAACGTTGGTTTGCCCACCGTGCTGGCGTACTTGCTGGCGGCGGCTATTCATTGCGCGCTGATCATTGGCGTTATCGCCGCCGGAGCCATCTTCTTCATTTGGCTGGAACGGAAGGTATCGGGGCGAATCCAGGATCGGCTAGGACCCACACGCGTGGGTGGTAGGTTTGGCTGGCTTCAGTCGTTTGCCGATGGCATCAAGCTGTTGTCGAAAGAGGATACGATTCCCGCCCAAGCGGATGCGATTCTGTTTCGTTTGGCCCCGTACGTCAGCTTCACGGCCAGCTTTGCCGCCTTTCTGGCTTTGCCGTTCTCCGATGGCTGGGTCGCCCAACACGTCAACGTGGGCATTTTCTTCATTCTTGCGGTGCTCGGGTTGGAGGTGTTCGGCGTTATTCTGGCCGGCTACGGTTCCGGTTCGAAGTGGTCGCTGTTCGGAGCAATGCGCGAGGCGGCCCAAGTGGTCAGCTACGAGGTTCCGTTGGGGCTGTGCGTAGTGGTACCCGTGCTGATTTGCGGCACGCTGGATCTGGTGACGATTGCCGAAATGCAGGCCGGTTGGTTCACGAACTGGATGGTTTTTCACGATCCGTTTACTTTCGGCACGTTCTGGGTCTACCTGACGTGTGCGGTTGCCAGCGTCAACCGGGCTCCCTTCGATTTGGCCGAAGCGGAAAGCGAGCTGGTGGCTGGTTTCCACACGGAGTATTCGGGCCTGCGTTGGAGTTTCTTCTTCATGGCCGAGTACGGCTCGATGTTCCTGGTCAGCGGGCTGGCTGCCATTCTGTTTCTGGGCGGCTGGAACGGCCCGATCCCGATCGCCGACATGATCTTCGGCACGGACGCATCGGGGATTCCTCTGTACATCGCCAATCTGTTCGGATGCGTGAACTTTATCTTCAAGGCCGTCGTGGGCGTGACCGCGATGATCTGGATTCGCTGGACACTGCCGCGTATTCGCATCGACCAGGTTATTACGATTTGTCTGAAATACTGCGTGCCACTTGCGGCGGTTTGTTTCCTTGGCGCCGTTTTCTGGCGTCTGGGCGGTTTGCCGTCGCCGAGTGATCTGGCGCCCGTTAACAAGATCGGTCGTGCGAGTGTGCACGAACGCTGGGTCATCGAACCCCCGGAAGAACAGAGCGAAGAACCGGAAGGCGTCACAGAGACTGAAGTACGCACTGATCGTCCTGACCCGAGCCAGTCGCATTATCGCGCGGCTCGCGAAAACGGGGACCGTCCCCGACAAGAAGGCTAGTTCCAATGTTGGACGCAATCGACTGGCACTTTTTTTTCTTTGTCTTATTTGCGCTGGTTGCGTGCGCCTTTGCGCTGGTTGTCTTGTTTTCGAACAACATCGTCCGAATGGCATTCTCTTTGGTGCTGTCGCTCGGGGCCGTGGCGGGATTGTTCTTCTTGGCGGGAGCAGAATTTGTCGGCGCCATGCAGTTGATGATCTATGTGGGCGGGACGATGGTGTTGTTGGTCTTTGGCGTGATGCTCACGGCGCATAGCCGCTTCGTCCAATTGAAAGCCCCTGGCGGCGAATGGGTGATCGCACTGGTTGTCGGTGGTATGTTGCTGGTACTGCTGGTGCGAACCGCCTTTATGGTGAACGATTGGCGATCGGAGAATCGGGAACGGGAAGCGGTTGTCGTTGATGAGTCCAAATCGACGACCGCAATCGGCTTGGCGCTATCGGGCGTGCGAGTAGATAAGCAGGACGGCGTTGTACGAAGCGGTTACTTGCTGCCATTCGTCATCGTTTCCATGCACCTGTTGGTCGTCTTGATCGGGGCTGCCTATTTGGCCCGCGCCAAGAAACGAGTGGATCGCGATACTACGTAATGTGAGAGGCTCGCAAGATGGCAATGCTGTTCGCCCAGGTCACCGTTTCACACTACATGGCGGTCGGTGCCGTCTTGTTTGTGACCGGCGTGCTTTGCATGGCTACGAAGCGAAATGCGTTGGGTATTTTGATGGGCATCGAACTGGTGCTGAACGGGGCCAATATCAACTTCGTGGCCTTTGGTAGCAACTACTTACGGAGTGAATCACTTGGCTTGGACGGCCAACTAATGGCGTTGTTTGTGATCGTCTTGGCGGCGGCCGAAGCCGCGGTTGCATTGGCGATTGCATTGAACTTTTACAATAACCAGACCACAATCGACGTGGATCGTGGCGACGAGTTGAAGGGCTGATGGAACCATCCGCTTTACCGCTGCTACTGGGCTTGGCCACGCTATTGCCGCTGGCCTCGTTTTTTGTGCTGTTGGTCTTCGGGCCACGGTTCGGCAAGGCCCTCGGTCATGGTGCGTACGTGGCCACAGGTGCGATCGTCGGTGCCGGAGTCTTGGCGTTTGCCTCGCTGTTCATCTGGCTTGGCAATCATCCGATCGTGCGCGGTCAAGATTCTGGGCCTGAGTCGGAGACGCATGTCGACGCTTCCGATGCTGAACACTCCGAGTCGGAAGGGCATGAAGCGAAGGAAGAGCACGAGCAAGCGGGGCACTCTGCACACGGAGTCGGACCTGCGTACGCCGGCGACTACTATACGCTGGGCGTATTCGGCAAGCTGCGTCTGACGATTGGGTATTATATCGATTCGTTGACGATAATCATGTTCTGCCTGGTCACGTTGATTGCCTCGTGCATTCACTTCTACGCCATGGGATACATGCACGAAGAAGTGGACGACGTGGTGACCGACCACGAAGTGACACTCAAGGACGGCTCGCACTTGAAACGTCGTGGCCGCCACTCGCGGTTCTTCCAGTACATGTCCCTGTTTTGCTTTAGCATGTTGGGACTGGTGCTGGCCGGCAACGTGGCCATGGTGTTTGTGTTTTGGGAACTGGTGGGCATTTGCTCGTATTTCCTGATCGGATTCTACATCGAACGACGCAGCGCTTGCGTGGCAGCCAACAAGGCGTTTATCGTCAACCGCGTCGGCGATTTCGGCATGATCATCGGTCTGATGGCACTTTGGACCGGGCTGGGGACGCTCTCGTTCGGCGACGTGAAGGTCATGGACGCCGATGGCCACGAACACATCGAAAAAGGCGTTTTCAGTCTCGTTCGGCCGGAAGAGAGGGGCCACGCGATTCGGACGCCCGATGGATTGGTCAAACTCGATTCGCGTGTCAAGATTGCGGAGACCGTTCGTTCCGTTGGCCTGGAGCAAGCTCGCGGGCAGATCGAGGCCGACGTCGATGAATGGCGACATGACAACAAGTGGGAAGACCAAGGTGGTTCGTGGACCTTTAGCTGGTGGCGGAAGTTCCGCGAATGGCTCGGTAGCGGCGGGCGCGGTTATTGGCTGTTGATCGTGGCGGGCATCGGCATATTCTGCGGCTGCGTGGGCAAGAGCGCTCAGTTTCCGCTGCACACATGGTTGCCCGATGCGATGGAAGGACCGACGCCTGTCTCGGCTCTGGTGCACTCGGCCACGATGGTCGCGGCCGGCGTCTACCTGGTGGGGAGATTCTTCCCGGTGTTTACGCCGGAGGTGCTGTTGGTGATCGCCGTCACCGGTTGCATCACCCTGTTCATGGCGGCCACCATTGCGATCACGGCTACGGACATCAAGCGGGTATTGGCGTATTCGACGGTCAGCCAACTGGGCTACATGATGCTGGCGCTTGGCGTCGGCGGATGGATAGCCGGACTGCTGCACCTGATCACGCATGCGTTCTTCAAGAGTCTGTTGTTTCTGTGTTCTGGCTCGGTCATCCACGCGGTGCATACAAACGAGATGCCCGAGATGGGCGGCTTGCGGAAGAAGATGCCGATCACTGCTACCACGATGTTGATTGGCTGCCTGGCGATTGCCGGTATCAGCCTTCCGTTCATCATCGGCTTCAGTGGTTACTACTCGAAAGACCGCATCCTGGAGCAGGCGTACGTGTTCATGGGCGAAAACGCCTCGTGGTTGGCCAGCGTGTTCTTCTACGCGGCGGCCGGCGGAGCGGCGGTCACGGCGTTCTACATGTTCCGGCTCTGGTACATGACATTCGCGGGAAAGCCTCGTAACCAACATCGGTATGACCACGCGCACGAGTCTCCGAAGGTGATGTGGGTGCCGCTGGTCGTCTTGGCTTTCTTTGCGACCACAGTTGCGTGGCCGTGGTTCGGTTTGGTCGATCTCTTGGAGCAGTCACGTCCGGCGGGAACGCTGGCGGACACGACGGCCGTTCTGGCGAACATGGAGTGGCCAAACGAACATTTGGCCCACGAACCTAGGAATTACGATTCGGTCGTCGTACCGGTAACGTTGCTGGCGACGGTGACGGCGCTGGCGGGAATCGCGCTGGCCACAGTCATGTACTTGTTCGGCGGAATCAATCCCGATGAAGTAAGACGGCAATTCAGGGCGATCCACCGGTTCTTGCTGAACAAGTGGTGGTTCGACGAGTTGTACGATTTCATCTTCGTCCGTCCGACTCACGTCATCGCTCGCCTGTTGGCTGCCATCGATCGCAAATGGATCGACGGTCTGATCGACGGGACCGCAAATGTGACTCGCCGGTTCGCGACGATCTGGGAGTGGGCGACGGATCAGACGGTTGTGGATGGTTTTGTGAATACAGTCGCCCGATGGACGTACGCGGTTGGTGTCTGGCTCCGCGTGTTCCAGACCGGCAAGCTGCGACAGTACGTAATGTTCATTGTGATCGGGGCGATCGCGATCTTTGTCCTGATCAGTTTCTTCTGGAGTCCATCCGTGGCGGGATAATAACGCCCTTTAGGAATCAGCACCGATGGCTAACCTCTACATTCTGCTACTCAGTGCAATCGTCTTTCTGCCCACATTGGGCGCGATCGCGTTGATTTTCTTCCCGAAAGACAGAGACGACTCGGTGCGGTACTTCACGCTGTTTATCACCGCTGTGGTCTTTGCGCTGACGGTGCTTGTATTCTTGACGCCGATGTTTGGCGACGCGTTCCAGTACGAGACGGAAGCGGCCGCCCACATGCAATACGTTTTCAACGTGCCGTGGATTCCGTCCTTCGACATCGATTACTTCATGGGCGTAGACGGAATCAGCTTCCCGTTGATCATGCTGACCGCCCTGATCAGCTTGTTGGCCATGGGGGCCAGTTGGTCGGTCACCAAGCACGTCAAGGGCTATTGCATCCTGTTCCTACTGCTGGAAACCGGCATGATCGGCGTGTTCCTTTCGCTGGATTTCTTCCTGTTCTACGTGTTCTGGGAAGTCATGCTGCTACCCATGTACTTCCTGATCGGCGTCTGGGGAGGGCCGCGTCGGGAATACGCGGCCATCAAGTTCTTCCTGTATACGTTGCTTGGTAGCGTGTTGATGCTGATCGCCATCCTGATGCTGTATTTCAACAGCGACCTGGTGGCGCTGCGTGAATTGTCCAATGAATCCGGCAGCCGCGTTAATTGGGAAGAGCTGCACATCAGCGATGCGGTAACCGAAGACATCGAAGCCGAACTCGCTGCTCGCAGCGATGAGGGGCACGAACCCCAGCCCATTCACACGTTCAATCTGCTTGCAATGACCGCGCTGGGCCAGAACGCTGAGGGCATCCGCTGCATACAGGAAGACGACAAAGAGATTCCAGACGAGAAAGAGATTCCGTACGGGTACACATGCTACATCAACCAGAATCTCCAGTGGTGGTGTTTCCTGCTACTGTTCATCGGCTTCATCATCAAGGTGCCTTCGGTTCCGTTCCACACGTGGTTGCCGGATGCTCACGTGGAAGCCCCGACGCCGATCTCGATGATCCTGGCAGGCGTATTGCTGAAGATGGGCGGCTACGGGATCATCCGGATCTGTTATCCGATTTGTCCCCACGGTGGTTACGACTTGATGTGGTTTGTGTGCATATTGGGCGTAGTCAGCATGGTGTACGGTGCCTTTGCTGCCATGGCCCAGAAGGACTTCAAGCGATTGGTGGCGTACAGCTCGGTTAGCCACATGGGCTATGTCGTGCTGGGGTTGGGCGTCTGGTCGGCCACAGCCGGCACCATGTACAACTCGGACTACTGGAATATGGGCGTGAAAGGCGCGATGTTCCAAATGATCGCGCACGGAATCAGCTCGGCTGGCATGTTCTTTATGGTTGGCGTCGTTTACGACCGCGTCCACCACCGCGATTTGAACTCCTTCGGCGCTCTGTTCGGAAAGATGCCGGTGTACACGGCTTTGTCGATCGGCATCTTCTTCGCGGGCTTGGGCTTGCCGGGACTGTGCGGATTCATCGGCGAAGTGCTGGTCGTTCTGTCAGTCTGGAACTTCAGCTACGCCCTGGCTGTGATCTCGGCCTCGGTGGTAATCCTGACGGCGGGGTACATTTTGTGGACGGTCCAACGCGTGTACCTGGGCCACGAATACAAGGGGGCGCACGAAGAGGCGCTAGTGCCCAGCACCACGCGAGAGAATTCCATCGCCGGCGTTTTGTTTGTGCTGGCAATTCTGTTTGGCGTGTTTCCGCATTTCTTCCTGCTCCGCTACATGGACGGGACGATCGATCGCCAAGTCGACGAGTTAGCGACGTGGACCGAGACCGTCAAGGAGCAGGAACCGGCTGTGCAAGCGGATGCTGACGAAGACGAGCTGGAATCCGAGCCCAGGGCCTCGCTTGACGGCAGAGGCGGAGACAAAGTGAGCTTTGCCGGTGGAATGCCCCAAGTTGAAGCGAACATTCGTCTGGCTGGCGGAATGCCGAATCGAGGGAAAGCTGACATCCAACAGGAACGATTGTTGCCGTGAACTTACACGACGTCATAAGCCAGTTGATCATTGACTCGAAATCCAGTATCGGCATGTTCTTGCCCGAACTGGTGATCTGTGTGACGATCGTGTTGATGCTCCTAGTGCGCGTCTTCAATTGGGGGCGGCGCATCGATGCGTTTGTGTTCGCGCTGGGCGGCTCGGTGGTGGCTTTTATCCTGGCCGCCGCCACGGCGCCGATTTTCAAGGAGCGGATGGAGATCTTCACCGGGATGCTGGTCTACGACACGTTCGCGATCTACATGCGAAGTGTGTTGTTGCTGTTCGTCGTCCTGTTCGTGATCCTTACGAGACTATCCGGCATACCAGACCGCGAAGACGGACCGGATATCTACACGCTGGTGCTCGGTGCCACGTTAGGTATGTGCCTGATGGTGTCGGCCAACCATCTGATGATGGTCTTCATGGCAGTGGAGATGGCCAGCGTGCCGTGTTATGCACTGGCTGGGCTAATGAAAGGACGCAGGCAAGCCAGCGAAGCGGCCCTGAAGTACGCCGTTTACGGCGCCGGTGCTGCTGGCGTGATGCTGTACGGGATCAGCTTGATCGCCGGAATCACCAATTCGGCCCACCTGCCGACGATCGCGGCAGAGCTAGCCACTCGACTACCGCACATGCTGGGCGACGAAAAGATGGTCCTGGCTCTGGGCGGTTTGATGATGATGGTCGGCTTGGCATTCAAACTGTCGGCCGTGCCGTTCCATTTCTGGTGCCCGGACGTGTTCGAAGGAGCCACGGCCGAAGTGGACGCGTTCCTGAGCGTCGCCTCGAAGGCCGCGGCACTCGCGTTGTTGGTGCGAGTGGCGATCGGGATCGGCGTGGAGGTCGAAGGGGGGCTGCAGGCGGGCACAGAGACGACGCCCGTTGCCGCTGTGGAAGCCGCCGCCTCTGAAGACAGTTCGACAGGAGCTTACTTTGCGGTGGAAGACAGTCTCGAGACGCGGCATCCGAACGACGACAACGCCAGCGCACAGCCGCCCGCGAACGAACAGCAGTCGGCGAAATCGGGATCGGCCCTCGAGCCTGTTCAGAGTTTCATCGCCAAGTTGATCGCGCTGCTTGCCGTCATCACCTGTACGTTCGGCAACCTGACGGCGTACGGTCAAACGAACTTGAAGCGTCTACTTGCGTATTCGACGATCGCTCACGCGGGCTACATGATGATGGCCATTCCGCCGATGATGGCGATGGCGCAGGCAAACCCTGCTCTGGCCGAGAAAGCCGCAGCAGCATTGGCCATCTACATCGCCGTGTACTTGTTCATGAACCTCGGCGCGTTTGCCGTCGTGGCATTCTTGCGCAACGCAATGCGAAGCGAAGAAATCGCCGATTGCGGCGGCTTGATTCGACGCTGTCCGGGCATTGTGATTTGTTTTTCAATGATCCTTTTCGCCTTGGTCGGCTTGCCGCCGCTAT
>JADHUC010000096.1 GCA_016784735.1 Pirellulaceae bacterium
GACGGTGGCGCCTGGCCGCACGTGCTGCCCAGTGATCACTGCGGCGGACATTACGGCGCGAGAGGGAATAACCTGTTCTTGATCGGCGTGCTGCTTGCCGGGCTGAAAGACCACCACGAGGCGACAGGCGATCCCGCGGTGGCGAAATCGTTGATTTCCGGCGCTCGTTGGGTATTGAAATCATGGGACGAGGAGGCCAAAGGCTGGCCTTACTCCGCGTCCACCAGCGGCGAGCCGTACTATGAAAACGTCTCGCCCAGCCTGAACATGCTGATCATCGATTCGCTGGCCTACGTGGGCAAGCTGACGGGCGATGAAGAGTTCCTGGATGTCACCGAAAAGGCGTTCGCCGCAGTGGCGCAATCCAATCCGCCGTCCGATGGCAAATCCGTGTCGCAGAAGATATTCTTCGCGACCGGCGTCATGGCATCGCTCCAGCAATGGTTCGCTGAACATCGAGACGACGAGGGCATCGGTGTGCTCGATGGCACTCGGTCAAGAGGTCCGTAGAAGGCGTTTCTGGCCGGATGCTGAGAGCAATGGCACCTTGCGCCGCTACCAGAGCCGATCCACCCCGAGGTCGTCAAAGACCCCGTCCACGGTAACGAACCGAAACGATTCAGCAAGAGCTTCACAGTCCCCACTCCCGCAACTCGTCGTCTGTTAGCGGTGCCAATGCTTCATCCGGCACTCGGAATGCGGGTCCGGTCATTTCGCCGACCTTTGCGCGGCGTCGCTTTGACGAATCGAGCGGCTGGATCGTCAATTCCACACGACAACCCGAAGGAAGAGACGGGCGATTGTCGAGGCGAACGATGTCTCCGTCGATCGTACCAAGGACGGAATTGGCCATGGCGGCATCTCCATGGAGAAAAGAGGATGATGCGATCACCTCTTCATTTTACCTGTCCAAAGACTGCAGCAACAGTGCCGGGTTGGCGGAAACAGGTTGTCCGTCTTATCGTGTTCAAGGCAACGCATGCGGGTCGGTTGCTCGGGGGTGATTTGACGGTGTCCCGTTATGGTAGACCTCGCTTGCTGGCAGAACCATCGTTTTGTTGTTGTGAGTCCAGCTTCGGAATTCGTCTGTCACCTTCCTGTCAGGAAACGTGCGATACAGAATGCCGGGCACACCTCGTTCGAGTGCGGTCAGCGATCCGTCGGGTCTTGCGATGCAGGTGGGCCAGGAGGAATGCTTGGCCGACGAGTTGTTTGCGACGACCCACATGAGGTTGTCCGACGCTCGAACACGGATCTCCGCCGGTATGATCTCGTCCAGGATCGTCTTGCCCTTGTGACGCGCATTGTAGAACGAGTGGAACATCACCTTCACGCCCCGGTGTCGGTACACGTTATACATCTCCGGGAAACAAGAATCGTAACAGATCAGGAACCCACACGGGATGCCCTTCAGGTCGATCGTCACGAGATGATTTCCCGGTGTATAGACTCTCAGATCGCCTCCCGTACACATCGACTTGTCGTATCTATCAATGATTTCTCCCTCGCTCGAAATGATATACAGGCAGTTCGTCGGCTTCTCGTCGGCCGAGAGATAGTGCGCCGAGCCTAATACGACCCAGATGCTATGCTCTTTTGCCAATCCCATTATCTCCTGGGTGTGCCTTCTCAACTTATCCCAGTCGTAGTTGTCGAAGCTCGGAACGTCGACACCGCCGTACCCGGAAAGTGCCGCTTCCGAAAAATGGACAATATCGGCTTTGTTCGCCGCCGCCTTTCTTATCAAGTCCTTGACGTACTTTGCGTTTTCATCGACGTTCCCCGAAACAGGAAACTGGCAGGTGGCAACCTTCAAGCCCGAACCGTCATCTGACGATTCGGCCTTGATACACTGGGAGCATAACAGCACAAGAACCAAAAGCGTTGTCCAAGACAGCGTTCGTTCCGCAGGCGAGCTATTTCTGTTGCTTCTCATCAACGAGTTCTCCTATTGGAGTTGACCGGCTGTCATAGCAATATCCCGTAGCGGTCGCAATAATAGACGCCCGCCATGGACGAAGCAAACGGGGCGCGGGAAACTCGGGATAGACTGCCTTGACGTTGCACCCACATGACTAATCACTACGCGTGGTGAGGATTGATGCAGTGGGATGCGCTTTACGGGGGACCGCGTTTGCTCCTGTTCACCGAACTGCTGGACAATATCGAGAACTTCTACGCCGCCGCGTTTCGCTGGGATTCGTCGGTCCAGCACTCTCAAGTCAAATGATCTAGCCGCCCAAGTGCGGGAAGCAGCGTCCAGCGATTCACCACCGACCGCACGCGAAACGAAGTGATTCGAGAAATGTGGGAGCTACACAACAAGTTAGGGGGATGAGTCAAGTGACCTTGCGATTCAACTCAATTCTCTCCATCCTCGTCGTCGTTGTTACGTTCGATAGCCTGCTGCCGGCCCAGTCGGCCGAACCGCGCATTCCGCATGCGCCGCCGCGCGAGGATGCGTTGCTGCACCGGAAGCTGCCGATCCCGGAGCCGTTTCTCATTAGGCGAAACGAGCACACGTTTGGTGGAGACATTCGCATCGGCGATCTTAACGGCGACGGACGTTGCGACTTTCTGGTCTATCGCTGCAACCACGGAGCGCCAACCGGTGCTCATCGCGGTGGAATGAAACCGTGCTTTCTTGGCGCGTTCGAGATGGATGGCACTGCGCTGTGGACGGCCGGCGGAGGCGGCAATCATCCTTCGCGGCCCATGTCCGTGGCGGTGCATGACATGACGGGCGATGGGGCGGCCGATGTTATCTGCTTCTGGCATCGAGCAAGTAGGACGGGTCTTCCGACCTGTCCGGACGGCTCAGGAGAGCCATCCTACAAAGCGAATGAACCCGACTGGCAATCGTTGGCCGACGTCGTCATTCAAATTCGCGATGGCCGAAACGGGAAAGTGTTGCGCGAAGCAGCACCGAAAGAAATCACCGATCGGCGTCGCAAGGATCCCGTCGGAGCCAACTGGGTCCACCAGCGGTTGCTGGTGGCGAACTTTCGAGGAACCGACGGGCCACGCGACATCGTGGTGAAACTCGGCGACACGTATGTGGCGATCGACGGACGTCTCACTGTCCTCTGGACCTATCGCACCGAGTTGATCAAGTACAGCCACTGTCCCGCCTACATCCCGGCGGTCGGGGACATCGATGGCGACGGGCGCGATGAACTGAACGGCGGTTACTTCGTGATTGACGACGATGGTGAACCGCTGTGGGAAAGACAGCTTGGTCGCAACATGGACTCGGTCGCCATCACAAAATGGGATGATGGCAACGTTCGGGCCATTTGTTCGGGCTTCGGACATGTGATGGACGCAAAGGGAGAAGTCATCCTGTCGCTGGGCGAAAAGGAGGTGCCTCACGGACAAGAGGTCCGCGTCGCCAATCTGCGCGACGACCTGCCAGGACCGGAGATGGTTTTGCGCAATACGGGTCACACGACCGATGTGCTCTTGGTCAGTAGCGCGACCAACAAGATCGTCGACCGCCTCCAGCTTAACTTCTCGCCTACCAACGTCGGCATGGAACCGGTCTATTGGCGAGGCCCGGATAGAGCGGCCCTGTTGTACAACGGCGGCTGGCTCTGGGACCTGAAACGCAAAGAGGGGCGTCGGCTTCCCGACTTGCCGCCGCCGGGAGGCAACCAAGTGCATCGCATGGGGTTCTATCACGCGATCCCCGCCAACGTCTGCGGAGACGACCGCGAAGAACTGGTCCTCTGGGATCCTACGGCCAGACACATCTATATCTACACCGCGAAACCATTAGACGAATCAGACTACCAGGGCTATGTCGCCGGTCCTCGGCAGTACAATCCGCGATTGATGGACTGAAAGAACTCGCATACCGGTAACTCGCGATCGCCGAGTCGCTGAAGAGTGCGAAACGGCAGGGGAATTTCTCACTCAAACATCCCCCTGCCCCCATTCCCCTGCCGTTCACATTCATTTGCGTTCTGGGGCACGGACCTCGGCCCCGAAGGTCACTGGTGCCGTCGGGCCGACGGGCTTCTCGATCTCTCTTGCGGGTGATCCATCGGGGAAGCTGACGGTACCGTCTGCCGCGACGTTGACTGGCCCACTTCTGGAATGCTCGTCGTGTAGCGCCAATCCGCGAAACGCTGTCCATTGGTCCGGGCCGTAATCGACGCCCAACCACTTCATCTGTGCGGGGTGGTAGACGTTGTAGTCGCGGAAGACCTCGGCAGAGTCCGAAGCAAGGGCAAATTCGCAATCGACGATGACGCTGGTCGTCAGGTGACACGAGCCGCCCTTTTGGACCAAGATGCCCGTCTTTGCCCCGGCAAAGACGGAGTGCTCGACAACGGCCTGGGCGCCGTCGCCGATGCGGAGTGACGCGTGGCTGTCCTTTCCTGAGACGATCACGTTCCCTGCAAACAGCGTCGTGCGGCAAATGGGGTTTTTGTCCGAGCCGATCAGGTGATTCGGCGAAGCGGCCACGATGTCGATTTGATAGGCCGCGTTGTCGCGGAGATGGCAGTCGACCAAACTGTAGAAGCCGCCGTGGAAACTGGCACCGATGTGGTTATGTTCCGCCAGGACACCGTTGTAGAAGGACCGAGCCGCGTTCACGTCCTGCAGGCCGAAGGTGTTGTGGTGCACGTGCGCGCCGCGCACGACCAGTCCGCCCGTTTCGTGGATCGAGATGCCATCATCGCCGTTGTAGCGGGCTACCACGTTCTCCAAGTAAATCCCCCGGCAGTCGCCGTGCATATTGAAGCCGTCGTTGGCGAAGTACTCGCAGACCAGGTTCCGGCAAACGATGTAGCTTGCACTGGCAGTGGCAAAGCCGCTGGTAAGCAACGTCGCACCGAGATCGTAAGAAGCCGGCGTCTTTCCGGGAGCGCATTTGAATGAGATGCCGGCCTCACGATCCCAGTAGAATTGCTCGGCGATCAAAGCGTCGGACGCGCTGCCTTTGACGAGTTTCTTTCCGCCGTCGGCCAGGTACGGTTGGCCGTAGGGAGTCTGACTGAGGGGAAAGAAGTACAGGTCGTCGCCGGTCTTCTTCCAGTTCTCGGGAGCGAGCGTCTTCAGCCCGGACAGGACGGCGCCGTTGCCTTCGATCGTGAAAGGCTTCTGCGGCGTTCCGCCTCGTCGGACGAGTAGAATCGGCTCGTTGTAGGCGATTCCCGTGTTCGTCAAGATAATCGTGTCGCTGGTCTTCGACAGCGCTACCGCCCGGGCGATCGTTGCCAAGGCCGTTTCCTGCGTCTTGCCATCGTTGTCGTCGCTGCCCGCGCGATTGTCCACGTAGTAGGTCGCCCCGCAAGCCACCGACCGAATCAATACAAGGCAAAGGAGAGTCCGAAGAATCATGATTGGGCCTTCCGCAATGATCTAGTACGTTTGTTCGGAAGCAAGCATGCTACCATTGCGTGTGAAGTTAATGAACGCCCCTTTCACACGCCGGTTGCATTGGGTTCTGCAACGGCGAAGAAGAGAAGTCGGGAGTCTTTGCCAGAAACGTTTCTTCGACAATAACGACTCCCGACCCCGTTCCTTCGCAACTTTTTCATCCCGCGTGCGTTGTCGGGGCCCAGACGCCGGTGGTGCTTAGGGTCGTTCACGACCCGTTTCCGCGTCAGCGGTACTAGCCCCGTGTTTCAACACGGGGTAGCGGTGACGTCACGCCGTGTACCGCCAGCCCCGTTCACGGGGGTTCTCGCTGCTCGGCTTGAGCCATCGATCCGCGCCGCTGGTCGCTTGCTGTGAGCATCATGCCGTTTGGGTGAGACATGAACGGCTGGAACAGGACGCCAACGAACGACCACGGTTAATCGATGGCTGGACGGTTGAAACCACGCCAGCGAGAAGACCCGTGAACGGGCCTAAGGTTGGTTGAGTTGGTTCGGCCGTCCACCCCGGCATGAATGCCCGGGGCTAATACCGCTGCGCGAAGAAAGGGCGTGAACGCCCTTGCGTCCTCAACCGTTGGTCGGTAAAGCGACGAGGCGGCCCCATGTCACCACTTCAAGCTGCGTTATTGCGCGGTGACCTGGAACTTGTACTTATGCAGCCGAATTTGCACGGCACCTAAGCGCATTGTACCATTCAGACATGACTTACAACATTTCGAGGGTTGAATTCTCGCCAAGAATGCCGGTCGACATCCGCATCGCACTGTTTGGAGACACGCCATGCGCTACTTGAAAAACATCGTATCGTTGATGGTCATTGTCGCGTGTCCGGCGACGGGTTGGACCGATTGGTCCTCGGTGCCGCTGGAGAAGTGGACTGCGGCTAAGTCGATGGATACGACGATCGGCCTCCAGCCGACGCCCGGCGTCTGGTCCGAGCAGGATGGGTGCCTGACGATCGAAGGCAGGGCCGACTGCTGGGACACACGCCTTGTGCCGGGTGATCAGGGAGCCGACACGTGCATCACGGTCGGTTTCACCATCGATGAAAGCTCGCGCGTGGCGTGGCGGTTGCCCATCATGCAGACCGCTCGGTGGGCCTATCACTACGGCGAGAATGCGTCCGGCTGGGACTTTGGCGTCGTGGTGCACCATAAGGATCCACTTCACTTCTATCGAATCGCCCTGTCAGGCCATCGAGGCGAACTGGCGCTTTGGGACTCGCTCGGCGAGTTCCTGCAATTGGTCCCTTGTGCTGTCGAAGTCGGCAAGCCGCACCGGCTGGAGGTCGTCTCTCGCGGGGCGCGCTTCGTGGTGACGCTCGACGGCAATCAGGTGCTGGACTACGTGGACCGCAGTGCGCCGCACGCTGGTGGCCGCGTGGGCCTGGCCGTCTGGCGCAGCAAGGTCATCGTCAGTCAGTTCGACGCGAGCCGTATCGCTGCGGAAATCACGCCGTACACGGACCATCGGCCGGACTTCCGTTTCGAGCAGGACGGTACGACAGCGATCCTGTTTGATGGCCACGAGCCGATCAGTCGCTATTTCAAGGCGACCCGCGATGGATCCGGGGCCCTGTTTCAGAGCTGCATTAAGCTTCAACCGGGTGGTCGGACCGTTTACTACACGTGGCTTGGGCCGGCCATCACTCCCGGGCCGGGACACGGCGTGCTTCCGCTGGTGGGCGATTTGCCCGATGCGTTCAATGTCACCAAGCAAGGCGAGGAACTGCACTTCACCTTCCGCACAGACCGGCCCGGCACCGCCAAGGCGGACCACCAATGCATCGTGCGTTACGATTCGAAACGTGGCGTCTACCGATACGAGTATGACAGCGATTTGACCTTCACGGTGACCGAGCCGTTCGAGATCAATGCGTTCGAGTTGATCGACCCGTTGACGCAGAACAACCGGCCACCCGGACCGGAGGTGGCCTACGGCTGGAACGACCTGGACCATCGCTGGCACCTGTACCAGGGCCCCGACCGGCGCTGGTACCGCTACCCGTTGATCGACCACTTGCTTGAATGCAGCAACCACGAGACCTACTGGGGCAAATTCGCCAATGTGTTGTACCCCGACGAGTCCGCCTGTCCGAGTTTCGAGATCGACGTGGCCTGGAAGCGCGACCCGAAGCGTCATTTCCAATTGGGCTTGTGTCACTGGGGGTACGACTACCATCATCGTGAAAGTGGCAGCGGTGACCCGGTACCGCCTGGACAACGACGTCGATTCGGCATCACGCTGACGGCCATGCCGCCGGCTGAGGCCAAGGCGATATACGAGTTGTCGGCGATTGCGCCCAAGGTTGCTGCGTCGCCCGACGAATTTGCGGTCTTCGACCCGGCCGGCAGCACGTTCGCCGAACTCTCGACACGCCAGGACCCCAAGTCGATGATCATCTGGCGCGGTGGGCAGGTTGACAAGAAGGTTGGGCGAACGGACGATCACTCGCTTCGTATCGATGGCCCTGGAAAAGCATGGGTGCAGATCTATCAACACGCCATCGAGGCCAATGCCGATCGCTGGTGGGTCCGTGGCTGGTACAAGTCCAGGGACGTGACGGGCCGGGGCCTGCAATGCCGTACCAAATACTCCTACGGCGAACAGCCCGAGAAGATCTTCTACATGGACGGCCGTGGCGGCAGCGATTGGACGTATTTTTCGTTCGTCACCGATGTCTTCAAGCAGCGCGACTGCACCGATGTGGGCTTCGAGCTGGATGGGATGGGCGCGGTCTGGCTGGATGACGTGGCCGTGTCGGCGCTGGAGCCGGGCGACGACCCCGAGCAGACCACGTGGCCCGTGCCGGCCGAGTTGGAGCCGAGCACCGATGTGTTAATCGATCTGTCGATGGACACCAAGCCAGTCGGGGCGGTCTACGATGCCAGCCATAACGGCCATCATTTGATGCTGGCTGGCGATCCCCGGTGGATGCAGGAAGACGGTCGGGGTTTCCTGCGACTGGACGGCGCGGACGACGGTGCTACGATCCCTCTGAAACCGAGGCTCCAGGCGCTGGACTGCAAAGTGCCGATGGGCCAAATCAAGACGCTATTCCCTCTGGAGGCGTTCACGTACGAGTTTTGGACCCGGCCACTGATTCCGGTGGACGGCCCAAACGCTTCCGAGTCGCTCTTGAACTACCGCTGGAACGTGAACCTGACCTTCAACCAGTTCAACGAATCCGACAAGACATGCCGGCTGTACTATCAGAACGACCGCCGGACTCCAACCGACCGCTGGCAGGCCACCGGGCACGTTCGTATCGAGCGGCGCGTGCCGTACGATCAGTGGCTGCACATCGTAACGACCCACGCCGACGGTCGAGTTGCGCTGTACGTGAATGGCGAACCCGCAGGCGATGCCACCTACGACACCGGAACACCCGGCTTCGAATTCTTCATGGTCGGCGAGACGTATCACATTGGCTGGACCTACGGCGGGGGCCGGCACTACCGCGGCGACATCGGTCCGATTCGGCTGTATGCCAAGGCCCTGTCGGCGGCGGAGGTCGCCGAGCGATATCGAAACGGCTGGGTTCCTCGACCGTGAATGTGCGGAGGCAAGTGAATGACTACGAATAGTATTGCGGGCTCGCTGGCAGCGATTATCGTCACACTCGCGTTGTGCTGCGCCGGGGATGCGCCCGCGGCAGACGACGAACCTCGGCGCGGGACGCAGGCTATCGACGAGGCCAAGTTCGAGAATCCCGAGCCCTGGGTGCTGAAAGAGCGCGCTACCAGAGGCGGTCCGGGTGGCACCGATTGGGATAACCCTTACCGATCCTTGATCCAGACATCGGACAGGGCCGAATCGAAGGGTTTTCCTTCCCACGACGAGGCTGTGAAGGCGATCGTTGACGATGCAAAGAAGAGCGTCGAGAATCTCGAAAAGCATCTCTACTGGACCCTGTTCATCAAACATTTCTCGTCCAGGTACCGGCCCGACGAAGGTACCGCTGCCCTGCGAAAGCTCTACACGGCGCTCGTCGCCATCAAGTACGGACGCAAGGTGGATCTCGGAGACGCTGAAGCCCCGTTTGCCGATCGCAAGGACCTGACCGTCTATCGCGACGTCGTTTACGGCAAGATCGACTCGGCGCAACAGAACTTCGACGCGTACATTGTCGCCGGTGACAGACCCTCTCCGGTGCTGATCGAGATTCACGGCGGCGGTTGGCGGCGAGGCCGGAAGAACTCGTTCACCGGTTATCCCGACGGGCTCTTCGATCGGCTTTTCGACGCGGGCATCTCGGTCGTGTCGATCAACTACCGCCTGATCCCGAAATACCCGTTCCCCGCCAGCGAGCAGGATACCGTGCGGGCGGTACAGTTCGTGCGATCCAAGGCAAAGGACTGGAACATCGATCCCGATCGAATCGGTGCCATGGGCGGATCGGCCGGCGCGCATCTGTCGCTGTGGGTCGGCCTCCACGACGACCTTGCGCGACCGGAGGCCAATGACCCGATCACGACGTTTTCGAGCCGGCTCTCGTGCGTCGTCGATATTTCCGGCCCCGTGGACATGTTGCGATTCGATCCCCGGGCGATGGCACGCCTGGGTGCCCGCGGCCAGGACATGTCAGTGATCTTCCCTGGCAAGTTTGGCTACGACTTGGCTCGCTCCAAGGACCGGCAGGATCCGCAGGTCATCGAGGCGATGAAGCAATGCTCGCCAATCAACTTCGTCAGCCCCGACGATCCGCCGGTGCTCGTGCGCCATCACGCACCAAGAACGATTGTCGGCACCGATCACCCGCCGGTTCCCGAGACGATCAACGATCCGCACTCGTACTGGTACGGCGTGCTGCTTGCCGACGCGCTGGAGAAGGCCGGAGTACCGGTCGAGCGTCACATCGGCCCGGACATCGGAAGGGATGAAGCCAACGCCGCTCGATTGGCTGCGTTCATCGTCAGGCACCTGCGCACCAAGTAGGAATGCTGTTCATTCGCCAGATGCCGGAGATTGCTTCTCGGCGCCGTCTGGTGATTTGGGCGGCTCCGTGGCGTCCAGCAGGAATCGCAACAAATGGTTGAAGTCCTTTTCGTTGAGCGTCTTCTCAAGGGCATTGGGCATCGGGGAAAGGGCGGAGGTGAGTCGCTCGTCGATCTCCCCGTGGCTGATGCGTAGCTCGTTGCCTTCCAAGTCGACCAAGATCAGTACCTGGCCTTCGTCGCGCAGCGCCAGGCCTGTGCGCGTGAGTCCCTTATCGGTGATCACAATCGTGCTCTGAAAGGCCGGATCGACATTTCGGCTGGGATCCAGCAGGTCTTCCAGCAAACGGTCGAGCCCTCGCATACCGATCCCGTCCAAATCCGGTCCGAATTTCTTCCCCTCGCCCGCCAACTGGTGACAAATGGCGCACTGCTTCTCGAACGCTGCTTTGCCAAGCTCGCTTTCGGGTTTCGAGGCTGCGTAGGCGTTGCGCCGCTGGGTGATCAACTGGGCTGTCATCTCGTCCTGCGGCGGAAGGTTCTTGGTGAGCTTGGCCACCCTTGCGGACAGATCCGGCACCGTGACGGCTTCCAGTCGTCGTTGCACACCCGGCTCCCGAAGCAACAACGGCGATGCCTTCCCCTCGGCGATCGTGTTCAGAAGTATCTCGGCGCCCGGCGGGCTGCCGGCCAGTGCCGCGCCAATGGTGGCCGCCAACTGATGGTGGGCGGTCTTGAGTCGTTCGAGCAACAACTGACGGCTTTCATCTGTGTTGACTGTTGATAAAGCCAGGGCTGCGCCCCGCCGCAGCTCGGGCGTGTCCGCCGGATTTCCCAGTATCGCGTCCAGCAGTTCCAGTCGTCGCGGGTCGGCCGTGGCAACGCATGCCTGAATCGCGGCAATCCGCAACGGGATCGGACGATTGGTCGCGGCGGCGATTTGGGCCACCGGTTCATACAGCGAGGGCAGGCGGAGTGCTCCGACCAGTTGCATCCCTTCGGCCAAACGAAGTGGATTTTTGGAATCCAGGAGCCTGTCGGCAAGCCGTTCTGCCCATGGATAGAACGGTTTGGGGATTTGGCCTCCGCGCTCCGCCATCGCCAGGCCGAAGGACCGAAACGCATTCAGTTGTTTTCCCGGTTCGGCGTCTTGCCAGGTGAGGACGTATTCGGCGAGCGAATCGATCTGATCGTCGGGCAAGTAGCGCGTGGCATGGTGTATGAACTCGCCGAGCCGCTTCGAATCGAATTGATCGGTCTTTAGGGCGCTCAGCACGAACTCAGCCGACTCGACGTTGCGGATTCCGAGCACGACGTCCAACAGCCGGTGTGTCCGATCTTGGTCGCCGCGAAAATGGGCGTGCTCGCGGAAGATCTCCGGTCGCAGTAGTTGGTCGCGCAGCGCCATACGCGTGGTGTGAATCAAGTAGGTATCCTCAGACGCCGTCTCGCTCCAAAGGCGAAGTAGAAGAGGTACATGGGCCGAGTTGGGATGACGTCCCAGTGCGTCGGCAGCGGCGCGACGGACGAAAGCGTCGGGATCAAAGAGCTTCGTTCGGACCAACTCCGCTGCCGGCCGTTCCGCACCATCCCAGTCCGTCCGTTCGGCCAAAGCCTTGACCAAATGGACGCGAATCGATCCGGTTTCGTCCTCCGCCAGACGTTGGACGAATTCGTCATCCAGTGCGCCCAACCGCTCCAGAATCCACATGCCGTGGGCACGCTGGTGAGCATCGCACGGTTCGAGGATCCTCGTGCGGAGCGGCTTGACCGCGTCGGCTGCAAACCGATCGATGATTTCGTGGGTCGCCAGCAGCCGCACACAGAGATTCGGGGTGGCGAGCCGGGTCCAGAGTTGCTCCAAATCGAGCTTCGTCAGATCGCATACTTTGCGCAGTTTTTGCGACTCTCCCTCAGTGCCCCGGTAGACGACGCGCCAGATCCGGCCGCGTGTCTTGTCGCGGCGGGGATGTGTCAACGGCACTTCGTAGTAGCCGATGATACAGTCGTAGAAGTCGGCGATGTACAGCGCACCGTCGGGCCCCAACTTGATCTCCACCGGACGGAACCAGCGATCATCGCACGTGACGAAATCTGGCTGCTCGATGCCGATTAGCGATGAGCCGCGGGCCGTAACCTTGTCGCGGTTCACACGGCCGGTAACGCTGTTGCCCATAAATACATTGTCGCGGTACCCCTCCGGGAACTGCTCCGCCGCATAGTAGGCAATGCCTGAAATCGACGTCGACCCGTGCGAATGCTCGATCATTTTTGGACCGAATCCGAGACCGTCGTGTGGCTTGCCAAAGCTGGGATAGTAGGCTCCGCGAAGCAGGCAATAGGCCGGTTTGGTGTGACAATCGGCGGTGAAGAAATTGCCGAGCGAATCGAAGGCGATGCCATACGGGTTCACCTGCCCATGCCAGACGTATTCGATGTGCGAACCATCCAGGCGGAAGCGATAACCGTTGCCCGAGTCCATTTTGATGGTGTGACCGTCGCTTCCCTTGACCTCCGACGAATTACGGAACCCGTGGCATGCGTAGACCCAACCGTCCAGCCATCGTGTGAAGCCGTTGTTCATGCCGTGGGCGTCGATGTTGCCGAACTCCGAGTAGAGGGCCCGTCGCTGGTCGATCAGGCCGTCGCCGGTCGTGTCATAGCACCCGAAGATGCTGGGCACGCTGAAGACGATCGCCCCACCAGGGATCGGCTCGGCGCCGGTCGGCATACTCAGCCCGTCGACCAACGTGGCCACCTTATCATAGCGGCCGTCGCCGTCAGTATCTTCGAAGACTTTCAGCCCGTCGCGCCCGGGGCCTTTCGGAGGCAAGGGATATTCGGTTGTGTCGGTCACCCAAAGCCGGCCCCGGTTATCGAAGTTGATGCTCAGCGGACTGTAGATCTCCGGCTCGCTGGCCACCAACTCGATCTCGAAACCGGGCGGAACATGAAACTTGGCCAATTGCTCTTCTGGTGAAAGCGGGCCTTCAGGGACGACGTGCTGACGCGTCTGCGACAGCCCTGCAGTGCCGCACCATGTGACGGTGAGCCAAGCGATCGTACTTCGAAGCATCTGTGACTCTTTCACCATTCTTTTCTCTCCATTATCCCTTCGTTGGACAGACGCGTGGCGGGTCTCGGGCAGAGTGACTACCCCACGGTCTAGCGATAGATGGCCCCGTTAGTCGTGAACAGTGTATCCTTCAGACACAGGCAGTCTCAAGATCCCACCCCCGAATGCTGTGCCATCTAGGTTTCATTTTTGTGTATACTCGTAACGTACACGAGCGTTCCGCCCCCGCATCTCCCGGCCTGTTTAACCCGAAGCCGAAGGCGATGGCGGGCGTGACCTCTAGACAGTCCAACCCGCCAACACACGCCTGCGTCTTCGGCTGCGGGTTAAACGACTCACCATCCCACGTTAGAATTCATCCTTCGTCCAAACTGAGGAATCGAGTTATGTCTACACGGCCTCAAAGGATCGGAGCACCGGTCCTCGTTTTGATCACCCTGCTTTGTCCGCTCGGATCGTCCGGTCTTGCTGGTGAAGCCCGGCCGGATGCGGATGCGCATACCACCGCCAAGCAGATTCTAGATTCCACAGCCATCAAGGGCGGCTTGGTGGTTCACTTGGGATGTGGCGACGGCAAGCTGACTGCGGCCCTGCGTGCCAAAGACAGATACCTTGTGCACGGGCTGGATCAAGACCCCGATAACGTGCAGCAGGCTCGGGATTACATCAAATCCCTCGGGCTGTACGGCCCCGTCTCGATTGACCACTGCAGCGCCGGAAAACTGCCCTACGCCGACAATCTGGTGAATCTGGTTGTGGCAAGTGGCGAGTGCCAAATGGCAAGTGAGGAGATCGCCAGAGTGCTCGCCCCCGGTGGCATCGCTTTGGTGAAACAGAATCTCGTCTTCCCCGACACCCGACACCTGACACCCGACACCTCCCCAGCCCTACCAAGCTGGACGAAGCTGACCAAGCCCCGGCCCGCCGACATCGACGAATGGACCCACTACCTACACGGCCCCGACAACAACACGGTTGCCCAAGATACGGTGGCCGGTCCGCCCCGCCACTTCCAGTGGATCAGTGGGCCGCGCTTTTCACGAAGTCACGACCATTTGGCCAGTGTGAGCGCAGTGGTGTCCTCTGGCGGCCGGCTGTTTTCGATCGTCGACACGGGCTCTATCGCTTTCGCCGGTGCCAGCCCCCGGTGGCGACTGATCGCACGGGATGCCTTCAATGGTGTCGTGTTGTGGGAACGCGAGATTTCACCCTGGGAGTATCACCTTAGGGATTTCCGGAGCGGGCCGGCGGATATTGCCCGGAGGCTGGTGGCCGTCGGGGATCGAGTCTACGTCACGCTCGGTTATGGGCAGCCCACCGTCGCCCTGGACGCCGCGACAGGCGAGACCGTCCGGACCTTCGCCGATACGGAAGGAACGCAAGAGATCCTGTTTTACAACGACATGCTCTTGTTGGCCCTCGGCACTCGCAAGAGCGGTTGGCGGGCGCAGAAGGCCAAAGAAATCGTGAGCCAACAGGACTACAGCCCGCCCTTCGAAGAATACACGCCGCCCGTTCACGAAATGCGAGTGATGGCCGTGGATGCCAAAACGGGGGAACTGGTGTGGAGAAGCGCGCAGCCCTACACGCGAGAGCTAATGCCCTCGACACTCGCGGCTTCCGCCGGTCGCGTGTATTTTCAGAACGCGGACGCAGTCATCTGCCTGGACGCTACAAGCGGCGAACTCGAATGGAAAACGCCGCGCCCAGCGCAGCGGCAGCGGCTCGCTTGGTCCACGCCCACCTTGGTCGTCCACGACGGCGTGGTATTTTCCGCCGACCGCAAGGCCGCAGAGAAGGAAGGCGAGGTCCTCTGGATTCCAAGCGGCGGTTATCACGAATACATCCGGGGCGAAGACGTGAAGGGCGAGTTGATCGCCTTCGACGGCGAGACTGGCGAGCGACTGTGGAGTTGCCCCGCTTACGAAGGATTCAACGCCCCGGTCGACGTGATGATCGTTGACGGTCTCGTGTGGACCGGCCGTTACGCGTGGGGCCAGGACCCTGGCATCACCGAAGCCCGTGATCCGAGGACCGGCGAAGTGCGCCGGCAGCGGCCGCGAGACCAGGAATTCTTGCCTCCGATCGGCCACGCCCGCTGCTACCGTGCCAAGGCAACCGCCAAATACGTCATCCTGGGACGAAGAGGCGTCGAGTTCATTGACGTCGAGACCGGCAACATGGTGGCCAACCGCTGGCTGCGCGGGATCTGCCAGTATGGCGTCATGCCTGCCAACGGCCTGCTATACATCCCGCCCCATTCCTGTGCCTGCCAAGTTACCGATATGCTCAAAAGCGGCTTCGTAGCGCTGGCACCGGCGCAGAAGTCGAAGGGTCAAGATGTCGAAGAGTCGAAGAGTGAGAAAGAGACGCGTCTTGTAAAAGGTCCAGCGTATGGCCAAATTGGCAATCGGCAATCGGCAATCGAAAATCCCAATGATTGGCCGACTTATCGGCACGATGCGAGCAGAAGTGGTGTAGCGCAGGTCGGTGTTTCGCATGACCTAAAGTCCGCTTGGGAAACGGATCTCGGCGGACGGCTCACAAGCCCGGTCGTTGCCGAAGGTTTCTTGCTGGTAGGGGAAACGGACACGCATCACGTTCACGCTCTGGATGCCACGACGGGGCGAGAGGCATGGACTTTCGCGACGGGCGCTCGCATCGACTCGGCACCAACGATCCACCAGGGGCGTGTGCTGTTCGGCTCGGCCGACGGCCGTGTCTATTGCCTGCGGCTGGAGGACGGAGAACTGATCTGGAAGTTCCGCGCAGCCCCACAGGATCGTCGCATCGTGGTCGACGGGCAGCTTGAATCTGCCTGGCCCGTTTCCGGAACCGTGCTGGTGGTCGACGGCGCTGCGTATTTCGCAGGTGGGCGCACTAGCTACCTCGACGGCGGAATGTTCCTCTGCAAATTAGATGTGGCAACCGGACGAACGCTGAAGTTCCTGGAGCTTACGGTTGAGGAGAAGATCAGGAATGGAGGTGTTGCTTCCGGAGGTCACCTGCCCGACGTTCTTACGACCGACGGTGACTCGATCTTCATGCGCAGCGCACGTTTTGACATGGATCTCGTCAGACAGAAGGACAACGTCGCTCACCTCTGGAGTTCGATCGGTCTGCTGGACGACAGTTGGTGGCACCGGACCTACTGGCAGATTGGGATTTCGATGGGAAGCGGCTGGGGCGGTTGGGCCAAAGCCGGCCAGCGCGGCCACGCAGGGCGACTGCTGGTTTCCGACGGCTCGCGGGTATTCGGGTACGGGCGCAATCAATACGACATCCCGGGCGCACATGTGGGCGTCGACGCAGGCGGCGTCTGGGGACCCATCGGAGCCCAACAAGGCCGTTGGACATTCTATCAGCTTTTCGGACGAGCCATGGATACACGCGCCGGCAAACCATCGCCTCGCAAGCCAGCGCCGGCAAAACAAGCTGCCAGCGAATCGGACTGGGCGCGTAGGGTCCCGGTGCTGGGCCAAGCATTGGTTCTGGCGAACGAGACGCTATTCGTTGCCGGCCCGGTGGACGAGGTCAGCGAAATCCCTCACGAGCCCACCGGGTCCGACCCGCTTGCCGAGGCGTTGGAAGCCCAACGTGGCGGTCGTCTGCTCGCCGTGTCTGCCACCGACGGAAAGACGCTTGCCGACTACGAGTTGACCAGTTCCCCGGTCTTCGACGGCATGGCCGCAGCGCAGGGCCGATTGTACCTGTCGACGAAGAGCGGCAAAGTCGTATGCATGAGCCCTGTACAGTAAAGGCCGGCGAGGCGGCAGGATCGCAACAAACCGGCCGTTCACCGATTCACATTTCACACGGATCATCGAGCGAAGAAACAGGATTGATACGAAATGCGAAAAGTCTCAGTCATCCTTAGGATCGCTGCCGAAATGAAACCGTCGTTTAACCGCTGGGCCAACGGCCCGCGCGGACGCGCCCAGCCCGTTGGGCTTGGGGTTAAACGAAAGACGCCTGAGACCGCGAATGCCGTTTCGATTCTGACAGCGTTCCTTTTTCTTGCCATTGTGGCCGGCGGCGTTTTGCGTCCGACCGAGGTCCGCTCCGAGGATGAGGTCAGATTCACGCAAATCTTCGATGGAAAGACTCTCAATGGCTGGAAGGGCGAGGCCGAAAAGTGGCGCGTCGAAAACGGTGCGATCGTCGGCGAGATTCCGGCTGGCCAGCGTCTGGACCACAACACGTGGCTTGTCTGGGAAGGTGGCAAGCTGGACGACTTCGAATTGCGTCTCGAGTTTCGCATCACCGGAATGCCCGCAGCCAATTCAGGCATTCAGTTTCGTTGTCAGGCCGAAAGCGTTACCCGTGTGTCCGGGTATCAAGCGGATCTGGACATGGGAGCAACGTGGCTGGGACGTATCTACGACGAACACGGACGAGCGTTGCTGGTCGAACGCGGCGCACGAGTGTTGATCAAAGCGGATGGTGAACGTGTGGTCGAACAGTTCGCTAATACGGCCCGATACCCGGTACTGTTCCGGGAAAACGACTGGAACGACTACTGCATTCGGGCGTGCAGCGAGCACATGACGATCGAAGTCAACGGCACCTTGTTCAGCGAACTGGTGGACATGCAGAAGGGAGAGAAGGACCTGTCGGGGCAACTCGCCTTCCAGTTGCACTCCGGGCCCGAAACAAGAGTCGAATTCCGCGACATTCGCTACCGCAAACTCAAGGCTGGCGAGCACAAGGTCAGGTTCAAAGCACCGCAACCCACCAAGGAAGAGAAGAAGGACGTGGGTGTGTTCCCCAAGGGAGACGATGGAAAACCGCTGAACCTGGGATTCGAAGACGGGACGCTTAAGGATTGGACCGCCACAGGAACTGCTTTCCGGGGCCAGCCCATCGACGGAAACCCAATCGCCACACGCCGGCCGGGACAGGCGAGCCAAAAAGTGGGACAGTACTTCATTGGCGGGTACGAACTCAGCCAAGACACACCGCTGGGCGAATTGGTCTCGGTTCCTTTTGCCGTGACGGCCCCCTACGCCAGTTTCCTGATTGGTGGCGGCGCAAGCCCCTCGACGCGCGCAGAAATCGTCCTCGCCAACACCGCCGGAAACGCAATTCACGTAGCCACCGGGGCCAATTGCGAGGATATGAAACGTGTCGTTTTAGAATTGAAAGCTTATGCGGGGAAACGGATCCAAGTGCGTTTGGTGGACGAGAGTCCTGGTGGTTGGGGACACGTGAATTTCGACGACTTCCGCTTTCATGCCAAGAAGCCAACTCACTTTCCCGATGCAACGTCGTCGCCGCTGATGGAGAATCCTATCCTGAGCCACCTTGTGCCAAACCCGGCTGCCTCCGCACACGAGGGCACCGGGGCTGATACGGTGGGCAAGATGCACGTGCCGGCTGGGTTCACCGTGGAACTCATTGCTGCGGAACCGCAACTGTTTCAGCCTATCGCGTTTACGTTTGACGCCCGCGGCCGGATCTGGGTTCTGGAGGGCAAAAGCTACCCGCAGAAGCGTCCCGACGGGGAAGGCCTGGATCGCATACTGATCTTTGCGGACGAAGACGGCGACGGTCGTTTCGAAAGCCGCAAAGTCTTCATCGAAGGACTGAATCTGACTAGTGGACTGGAGGTCGGACATGGCGGCGCGTGGGTTGCCGCCGCCCCCGAATTGCTGTTCATTCCGGACCGGAATCAGGACGACCAGCCCGACGGAGCGCCGGAAGTCCTACTGGACGGATTCGGCTATCAGGACACTCACGAGACATCGAACAGTTTCATCTGGGGCCCCGATGGCTGGCTCTATGCGAACCAGGGTGTTTTCAACTACTCACGAATCGGCAAACCCGGATCGCCCGACGACGAACGCGTCGAACTGCGTGCGGGGGTCTGGCGGTACCATCCCGTGCGTCACGAGTTCGAAGTGTTTGCCCACGGCGGCAGCAATCAGTGGGGCCTGGACTTCAACGAATTCGGCCAGCTCTTCATGACACACTGTCGCAGCCACTGGGGACGCGGTTCCACGACACACGTCATTCAGGGCGGGCATTATTGGAACCAAGCCAATCGCAACTACGCCGACTTTGTTTCCGGGACCGCGCCAGCCGGTTACCCCTTCCTTCGCAACTACTTGCTGGCTTCGGCTCGTTACGGCCACGGGGAAGGCGGCGCAGGAAAACCCGGAACCCGCGCCGTCTACGGTGGCCACTCGCACGTGGGCACCATGCTGTATCTGGGAGACAACTGGCCCGACACCTACCGCGACCACCTGTTCACACACAACCTGCACGGTCACCAGATCAACCACCAGATCAACCGTCGCGAAGGTTCGGCTTTTAATACAATTCACGCGGGTAAGGATGTCTTTTTCTGTGAAGACTTGCAGCACATCGGAGTCGACTTGAAGTACGGTCCCGACGGCGCCGTGTACACCATCGACTGGTACGACCAGCGACTGTGCCACAATCCTAACATCGAAGTGTGGGACCGAACCAATGGCCGGATCTACCGGATGGCTTTTGCCGAGTCGTTCACTCCGGTGCAGGTTGACCTTGCGCGGCTGGATGATCAAGCGCTGGTACAACTGCTGTTGCACAAGAACGACTGGTACGTGCGAACGGCACAGCGGCTGTTGCACGAACGAGCCGTAGCAGGAGAGATTTCGCCTGCGGTGCGCGACGAGCTGATCGAACTGGCCCGGAACCATCCAGATGCATCCCGCCGTTTGCGCGGCCTTTGGGCGTTATTTGCCGTCGGCGGGCTGGACGATCCAATTGGCCTTGACCGGCTGCAAGATGCCAACGAATACATCCGCGCGTGGACCATTCAACTGGTGACGGACGACCTTCAGGTTTCCGCACCGCTGCAGTCGCGATTCCTGGAGCTGGCACACGATGATCCGTCGGCCGTGGTACGATTGTATTTGGCATCCGCCATAGGCCGCGTCGAGGCCGAGACGGCCTGGCGCATCGCCGAAGCCTTGAGCCAACACGCCGAAGACGCCGGGGACCGGTACCTGCCGGGCATGATTTGGTATGGCCTGGCACGACTGGTGCCCCAGGACGTTGATCGAGCGTTTCGACTCGCCGGGAAATCGCAAATCCCCATGCTGCCGCCCTACGTACGCTGGTACGTGGCCAAAGGCAAAGGCGATGGGCTGAACCGTATCATTCAGATGATTGGCAGCTCCGAAGGTAAGCAGCAGCAGGACTTTCTGGAAGAGACATCCTTGGCTTTGATGGGTCAGCACCGCGTGCCAATGCCCCAGGATTGGCCGAAGATTGCAGACGGACTGTATCAAGAAGACAATTCACGCGTTCGGCGGCTTGCCGAAAGCCTGGGCGCTATGTTTGGGGACCAGTCGCTCTATCCACGAATGCGGCGCGTCCTGGCCGACCGCAAGGCGAACCTGGACGAACGCCAGCACGCGTTTCGCATCCTGTCGCAAGTTTCCGATCCCGAGGCTTTTCCCTTGTTCCTGGCGCTGCTGGACGAGAGCGCATTTCTGTCCGACGCGCTTATGGTGTTGGCCCGCCACGACAAACCCGAAGTTGGCGAGGCGTTGGTCAATCGCTTCACCACGTTTTCAGAGAAAGACCGCACGGCCGCGCTCAACACGCTGACCAGCCGAGAAAGCTGGGCTCATACGCTTCTGGACTCGGTCGCTGACAAACGAATCGAAAAGGAACACCTGTCGGCATACTACGTCCGTCAGTTATCCCAACTCGGCAGCAAGTCAATCGACGAGAAGCTGGCAAAGCAGTGGGGCAAAGTAAAGCAGTCGACCAAGGAGAAGTTGGCGGAAATCACAAAGATGGAGAAAGCGTACCGAGAGGCTCCTCTCTGGGCGTTCAGTGCCGCGGAGGGCAAAGCGCACTTCAAGAAACTCTGTTCCGCATGTCACAAGATCGGCGACGAGGGAACGGACCTCGGCCCCAAGCTCGCCGGATCAGGCCCGAAAGGCGTCCGCTACTTTGCCGAGAACATCGTCGACCCCAACGCAGTGATAGGTTCCGATTATGAGACGTCCAGTGTCATCACAATGGACGGTTTAGTGCTTTCGGGTCTGGTCGAGCAGACTACCGATACGGCCATCACGCTCCAAACGCCGACGAACCCACCCAAGAAGATCGTGGTGGCGCGTGACGAGATCGACCTGATGAAGAAGACCGACCTGTCCCTTATGCCAGAACTACTGCTCAAAGAACTGAACGAACGTCAAGTCATCGAGCTGTTGAAGTATCTCCACTCGATTTGAAGTTCCAGAGGCGAATCGGGCTCAGACGTACAGAATTCAGAATTGGCCGGAAAAGTCTTCGGATTCCTTCGAGCGGTTCGACGGCCAATTCTGAATTCTGTACGTCTGAGCCCTTCCAGCAACGGTCAACGCGATGCCGATTTGCGTTCCAACAAATCCATGTTGTAGATGATGTGCGGCGTCCAACGGAGGTGGGCAATGGAGCCGATGCCGCCTCGGAAAGCCGCGTGCATGGCTCGCAGGGCGATCTGGCCGTATTCCGGGTCGCCACCCAGGCGATGGGCGAAGAAGAGGATCTCGGCTGTCATGTCGTTGTTGCCCGTGTAACCCTTCATGTTGGGGCACGACGTGTAGCGGAAACCGTTGGCCTCGTCCACCCAGAGCTCGTCGACCGCTTGTTTGGCGCCTCCGATAACTGCCTCGGCTACGCGCGGATCGGGAATCTCACGGTAATATTCCTCCAGGCCGTTTGCCAACACGCCCAGCATGAAATTAGCCACGCCGCGGTGACGAGGCATATCGTGGCAGTGGCCCGGGACCATCTGGCGGTGCCAGCCGCCGCCGGGCGTCTGTCGCTCCAATGTCCGTTCGACGATGATTCGCGCCGCGTTCAGATAGTACGGATCATCGGTCGCCCGATACGCCGCCATGGTCAACAGCAAGTGCCAGCCATTCGTGCGGCAATTGCTCCAGTCGTAGTTGTTTAGGTATTGACCATCGTAGTAATCGGCCACCAGCGCCGCGTTCTCCGCGGCGGTTCGGTCACCGCTCAGCACGTACCAATCGCAGAAGCCTTCGGTCCAGGTGTGGCTCACACTGGCACCCGGCCCCGGTATGCCGTTTCCTTCGTATCGTTCACGGAAGTACCCGCCGGTGTGGCCCATCGAGTGGATCCATTCGACGCCGCGACGCGGTCCGAAATGGCACGTGTCCACGTCGATAGCATGCCGTGCAGCCTTTTCGCCCAGGAAGTACCACTTGCGGTCGCCGGTGCGGATGAACTGCAGTAGGAACGCGTGGTGATGGTCGTACTCACCATTGGCCCAGTTCACTCGCCGTTCGCCCCATTGGTCGCCGAAGTTGAGCATGCCGTATTCGTGACTCGCCTCGCGATGTCGCACGTAGTTCTGGTAGACCTTTTCACACACGGCCTCGTAATCGGCGGATCGGCCAGCCGTTGCAGGCAAGATCTCGCCAAAAGCACCCGTGCCGCAATAGTGTTCCGGCGAACAGACTGCAATCAGTGGTTCCTGAAACGCTCGAGCCAGTTGCCCAGCACTGGCGGAAAGGTTGTCGGCGTGGAAATGGAGCATGAGTTCATGCTGTTTCTGAACGCCGCGAGCGATCTTGTACTTGCCGCCCATCAGATAGTAGTACAGCTTGATTTCGTCCAGCTTGCTGCAATCGTCGTAAGTCCCGTCAGGAAAATCGGGGCACACGTCGATCGACAGACCGTCGTCGTCCAGGCGGATTCCCTTTGGATAGAGCTGCCAGAAATCGCGAACAGCGACCGTCATACCCCACCGCTCATGGCCAACATCGACCCATCCATCGGCACGCTTGGTCGCGATGTCCTCGGCCGGCGCCGGCGACATTTCGTACGCCGTGTCCCGCAGTTGCGTCAGCGTGAGTTTGCCCTCGCCGCTCGACTCGTTTCCGCCGCCCAGGCCGACCGCCCATTTCCGTCCAGAGTCGGGCAGCGGAATCTTCAGAGAGATTTGTTCGAAATTCGTGAAGGCATCCTCTTCGTTGTCGTTTCCCCAAGTGTACTGCACGCGCACAAACGGCAAGTCCGCGTAGAAGGTGAACCGATTGGTGTAGGCCAACATTTGATCGTCCGGCCCTGCCCGATGGTGCCCACTCACCTTGACCACGATCCGAACAGGTCCTGCCTCTTCGATCTCGATGCGATTCGCACTTGACGCACTTGTGTACTGACTGCCTTCGGCGTCGGTAACCAGTGCAGACATTCTCCCCGTGAGCTCCTCGTCTTCGGCGAACTCACCATCGGTGTCAGCATCGAACCGAATGCGTGTCGGAAAGCCGGACTGAGTCACGTCCAAGTGCACTTGCAGCGGTCCCGTTTCAACAACGAGCCGCTTGTCCTGCCAGCGATGCGTCAGCGGACTGGACGCAGGGACGCGTTTCACGTCAGTTCCACATTCCAGCGTGTACTCGGCGGAGGAATGTACTTCCGCTCGGGCCGTAAAGGACACACGCAGCCACTTGACGCTTCCGTCGTTCCAGCGGATAGCGACCTTGGTCTGGACCGGTACTTCGCGGCCGTTGGCATCCAACAGTCGCACGTGTGCGGGGTCGCCCAGCTCGCCTTTGGCAAAGGGAACACCATTGGTCACAGGAGCAGCCGTCAGGGCGAAATCGTGGGGATTCTCGACGACCAGGGGAATTCCCTGCATCTTCGCAGTCCCAACCACGGGCGCGGGCGGCTGGAAGATGAACTCCATCTCCGGGCTGACCACGCTTTCGCCATCCGGCCGTGATGCGGCGATGCGGAAGTGTACCTTGTCGCCTACCTGCAGCTCCGGAATGAAAACACGGTGATTCGCAAGAGGCTGTTCCTCTGTCAGGTTCTGCTCGCAGGCCGCTGTCAGACCGTACTGAACCGTACAAGCCACAGGCCACGTGGTAATCCACGTCAAACGCAACTGTGGCTGGCCGTCGCGCACGGTGTAGCCGGCCTCGACTTGGCTGATCTCGAACTTCCGATTGCGAACCGGCGGTTTCTCGGCCAGCAACAAGATATCCTCCGTGACATGTTGGCCCACCGTGCCGGTACGAAAGGTCAGTTGTTCGCCCCCAGCGAACTCGATGGACCTGCTGAGAAAGTGAATCCGCTGGCGATTATCGTCTTCGGCCGCCAGAAAGCGGCCAACGCGTTTACCGTCGACCTGCAACTCATAGGCTTCACGGCCCGCCGTGTCGTAGACCACGATGGCCGGATAGAAGTCGCCGGCTTTGGGCACCGTCACTGTGATCGTCCCGCTCGCACCATACACGGCAGGCCAGCGGTACTCGGTGTCGTAATAGGCCATTCGCGACAGCTCGGCGCCGACGCTGGACATGGCAACATTCGCCGGGTCGGCTTGGAGCTGCCACACAAGGTCCAAGCCTTCGGTACGCTCGAAGTTCTCGTCCGCCGTAATGTCGTCCAGCATGACCGTCTTGGGACGCTCCGAATTGGCCGGGCCGATCACCTTCGTCCAACCAGTGCCGTCCGCGGACGCATGAGGCTCTCGCGTCTCGGATAGCACGGTGAAACGAAAAACAGAGTGCTCGCCCTCCTGTTCGATCGGGCCGTCGTGGCAGAGGTACAGCACACCATCCACCAACGCCACGCGCGGCAGCGGCGCCGGTTGGTAGGCTCCGTCGGCGGCAAAGGCGGTCACGCCGGGCCGGCCACGGTCGTGCGAGATCATCACCTCGCAGCCCATGTCCTTTCGACCGGTCGCCGTATCGTTGTCCGCGTCCAGGTACACGATCAACGTCGAGTTGTCGAAGCGATATGGTTGGGCGAACCGGATCGCCCAGAGCCAACGGTCTTTGGCCACGTTGCCAAAATCAACGCGCACGATGTCTAATTCCGGGTTCTTTGGAGCCTTGGCGGGAAATGTCCCCAGGGTCGTCAACGGCTCGGGAAAGCTCGGATCGGTACCGAGACGCGTCTCGACCGTGTCGGGCAGGCCATCGCGGTCGGTATCCTGAGCCGCAACCCCAGGCTGCGGGATCAGGGCTGCGATCCAGGTAACGAGACACAACGTACCGGTAGCGAAGAATGTAGTTTTCATGACACTCACCATACCCAGTGCTCACGCGGCCATCAACGCATGCGGGGCAGTTGGCAGACAGAGGAGAGTCAGTCGCCTGACAATACGTTTCTCATCTCGGCAACGATCCGCGGTGTAGGAACGTCAGTCTTGTTGTTCACCACCAGCACGAAGTTCTCGGCCAGCACTTCCTCCGGATGAATGATGTAGCTCGTATTCCGGCCAATCTTCTCGGAAAACGCCGGTACATCACCGGCCTCCAGCAAAATGGGTTCGCCGTTCTTTTCGACCGGCATCCACTTGTCGACATCTTGTTCAACGACCATTAGCCGGAAGGTCAAGTATTGAAACAGACTGCCTCCGCGCGACGTGTCATAGCGGTCTCGCGAAGAGAACAGGATTGGCGCGACCTTAACCGTCGTGCCCCCGTGTTGCACTTCCATGTAGTGCTCGCAAACCGGCGCGTCGGGGTTCGTGATCTTTCGCGCTCGTAACGACGTGGGCAATTGGATTTCGGTGCAAGGTGAAAAACCGACGATCGCATACAGGCGTTCCCGCAGTTCCGGGTTATGGCTGCTGAGAATGTGAAACAGCTCATGCGTGAGGATTCTCTCCAGCGACTTGCCGGCTCGTTGTGCCATGCTACGCGGCAGCACGACGGCGTTTCCTCGGCAGTACGCTGCGCCACTCTCCTCGCGGCCAGTCGTTTGGACCAAGAGCACGGCGGGTGGGAAATCGAGTTTGAACGGTGCCAGCTTCTTGCGGACTGCCGCCACGATTGGTGACAGCTTCTCAATATGTTCCGCTTCCCAGGCCACAACTTGCTTTCCGACGAATTCCAAGTAAACGTCTTCCGGCACTTCCTTGTCGCTCCTGACTCTCACCTGTCTATCGAAAGGGCTGAGTGAGGCAACGAAACGATCTCGCTCGGTCAGCACGCGAATCCCTTCGTCAACGTCGGCAAAGCGGACGACGGAATCGCCGTGCAGCGGGACTTCAACCGCTTCCGAAGGTGAGGGGGCAGCAGGCGCAACCAATAGAGCAAGTAGCAGCGTTTGTATCATCCCGCACTCCGCGCTTCGAGAATCGAGCGTGCACACCCAACACGGGCACGCACGTATGCGCCCGATTATCGTTCCGAAATGCTGGCTCCACAACTCGTCGATCACCACGCAGCGGGTATATTGGTTGGACAGCGATACTTTGACGCACTGCGAGACGGCGAGGTTTTGTATGGCCGTTTAACCCCGAGCCGGAGGCGACGACCGTTCTGAGCGGGGCGATGCGCCGCGGCCGTCGCCTCCGGCTCGGGGTTAAACAGAGTACTGGACTGAAGACAACAATTGGAGAATGTGGTGACAGAAATGATTCACGCGATATTTCGATTTCGCTCGGGGCAGGCAGTTCGGCAGCCGAGCACATCTCACACGAGCCCGCCGCGCAAGCAAGGGTCTTTACCTTGGATGATTTGGGCACTTGCGATCATATTTCTTGGTGGATCAATCTCGTCGTCCCCTGCCCTGGCTGCCGATGGCGAGTCGAGCGTCGCGCTGGCCGCAGACGGCACGGCGCGCATGCCGATCGTCATTTCACCGAATGCATCCGAGCGGACTCGTGAGGTCGCGGACGAACTGGCTGACTATCTGTCGCAGATCGCCGGCGCGCCGTTCGAGGTTCAAACGGGCGACGGATCGCAAGGCATTGTGCTGGGGACGCTGGCCGAATTTCCCGATGCGGCACTCGACAAGGCGTTGGAGATCCGCAACGCATTCGACGGGATCGAGGCGTACGCGATTCGGACAGATGGTCGGCAACGGATACGACTGATCGGGGCGACCGACCTCGGCGCGTCCCACGCGGCGTTTCGCTTCTTGGAGACGTTGGGCTGTCGCTGGTTCTTTCCGGCGAAGGAGTGGGAAGTGATCCCGTCGCGGCCGGAACTGGTGGTCAGCATCGACGAGACCGACCGGCCGGCGATTCTGTCGCGCCGTATCTGGTGGGGCTACGGGTTCTTCGACCGCCGCGAAGGCCGCTGCCAGGCCGACTACGAAGCGTGGGCACGGCACAATCGGATGGCTCAATCGCGCAGGATCTGGTGCGGTCATGCATGGCAGTCGATCATTCGCGAGAACAAGGCGGCATTCGACGCTCACCCAGAATACCTGGCATTGGTCAAGGACGAGCGTCGTGGTCCGCAGTTCTGCGTGAGTGATCCGGCAGTGCGGAAGATCGCCGCCGAGTGGGCACTCGGCCAGTTGCGCCGACGCCCCGAGCTAGACATGGTTTCGATGGAAACCTCAGACGGGAGCAACCATTGCGAATGCGAGTCGTGCGGCAAACTGGGAAGCATCTCGGACCGGGTCTTCGGCTTGGCGAACGAAGTGGCCGGTGATGTAGCGGACGAGTTTCCCGGCAAGATGGTCGGCATGTACGCCTACAACGACCATTGCGAGCCGCCGTCGTTCGCACTCGCCCCGAACGTATACGTGCAGTCGACAGCCGGTTTCATTCGAGGCCGATACACGTTCGACGAACTCATGGAACTGTGGCCGAAGCACTGCAAGAACATGGGCTTCTACGAGTACTTTTCCGTCTGGCTTTGGGACTTCGACATGCTGCCGGGCGGCCGCGGAGCGAACGTGGATTTGATCAGCGAGCGGATTCGTCGCTACGCATCGCTGGGCGCGACCAGCCTGGATTGCGAAAGCGGCAATAACTGGGGATTGCACGGTCGCGGCTACTACATCGCCAACAAGCTGATGTGGAACCCGCAACTCGATGTCGACGCGTTGCTCGCCGATTTCTATGAAAAGGCGTTCGGCCCAGCCGCCGACGCCGTGCGACGCTACTACGAGCGTCTCGATCCCGGCAACGAACCGCTCATGAGCGAACACTTGCTAGCGTTGGCCCTGCGGGACTTGCAGGAAGCATCCGAATTGGCCAAAGACCGCGCGGATGTGCTCGCACGACTCGATCATCTGAAGCAGTACTTTCATTACGTTCGCCTGCGCTGGGACCACGACCGAGTGGGGCAGGCTTCCAGCCTGCCAGGCAGGCAAGATGCCCGCCCCACAGGGTCAAAAAAGGAACTCGCTCTGGCGGCATTGACTCACGTCTACCGATCCCGCTACAGCTACATGAACCACTGGGAAGCCGTGCGTCAATCCTGGACACGGAAAGCGGCCGAGGACTTCGACGAACCGACGTGGTCCTCCTACGACCGTTCCGGCCAACAGCCATGGCGAGTCGATGATCCGTACACGCACGACGAGACGGAACGCCTCTTCCAGGAAGATTTGGCTCGTTTTCAGCCCGAGCCGGTCGAGGAATCGTCATTCACCAAACATCTGATCCCCGGTGGATTCACGTCGAAATCGCCGCCAGCGTCGTTCCAGCGATACCAGAAAGGGACGCGTTACGCCCTTTACAGCCGCGATGGCGAGCCAATCGAATTGACAATCATTACAGGCGTAATCGCCTGGTACCGCGATCGACCGAACGCGACGTATTCGGTCTCTAACGCCGATGGCAAAGAAATCGTCAGCGGTCGTCTCCCGCAGGACGGCGAAGAGCACGCCCTGCGCGTAGCAGTCCCAACTGCCGGTCTGTACTGGTTCGACTTCAACGACCAGGCGGCGGGCTGGGGAATCAAAGTTGCCGCCGGCCGACCGGTGGCTGTGGCTTTGAATCGGGCGAAGCATCCGGCGCACATGGGGCACATGCGGAGGATGTACTTCTACGTGCCCAAGGGAATAAAGCAGCTTCAGTACTACTGGAAGGGCGGCCCACACGTACTTCACGGCCCCGACGGCAAGCCCGTCGCCGAAATCACCAGCAAAGGCGACTTCGTAAAGATCGACGTGCCGTCTGGCACCGACGGCCAAGTCTGGTCGTTCTCCAAACTGGCACTAGGCCATCTCTGGTTCTTCAACGCACCAAACTACCTGGCCGCTTCACCCGACGCACTGCTCGTCCCACGCGAGATTGCTGAAAAGGACGGATTAACGCAATGAAGGGAAGTAGGATGGACGGTCCACACGCATCGCCCGCCATCGCCTCCGGCTTCGGGTAAACGGGGACACGTGAAACCGGCGGAACCATATCAGTGGTTCTTTGCAGGTGAAGCTGCAACCGGTTATTCTACAGGCTCTCGACGCGAACGTTTCTGCGGATTACCGATAGAAGCCGAAGGAGATTTCCAGTGTACCGGACAAAGCGTGCTGTAGTTCAGTTGTGTCTTGCGCTGTTTGCCGTTGCGGCTCTCGCCCGGCCGGCAATTCCTGACGACATGGCCAAACGTCTGCTCGACAAGCTGGACGTGGATCGCGGCATTTGCGTTGTCGTGGGCGAATCGTGTTGTCAGCAGGCCTTCCAATTGGCTCGCGAAAGCGAATGGCTGGTCTACGTGCAGTTGGACGACGCCCAACTTGTGCAGCGCGCTCGGCGAGCGGCCGAATCGGCTGGGCTGGACGCGACGCGTCTACAGATCGACCAGGGCGACTTAAGTCGAATTCACCTAGCCGGTAACGTCGCCGATGCGCTGATCGCCGCCGGTGATGCGGGAGGGCTGTCGGAACGCGAGGCATTGCGAGTTTTGCGACCAGGAGGTCGGGCCCTATTCGGTCAGCGAGAGTTGACCAAACCCCTGCCCGATGGAATGGACGGATGGTCGCACGCTTATCATGGTCCGGACAACAATCCCGTCTCAGAGGATCGTCTGATCCGCGCGCCGTATATGACGCAGTTTCTTGCCGACCCGCGGTACGGACCTGCCCCGCAACTGACCGTCGCGGCGGCCGGTCGTGTGTTCAAGGCGTTTGGCCATGTCGCCTGGCACGAACGCGAAGAGCCTCTTCTGAACACACTGGTGGCCTTCAACGGATTTAATGGGACGATCCTGTGGAAACGGCCTTTGCCCGATGGCCTTATGGTCCATCGCAACACGATGATCGCGACGCCGGATACGCTTTACGTGGGAGATGACAAGTCCTGCAAGCTGATAGACACCGCCACGGGCGAAGCAAAGGGCGAGATCGTTCCACCGGTCGACGTGGCTGGAGGCACGTTCTGGAAGTGGATGGCGCTGGACGGCGGGGTCCTCTACGCACTTATCGGCGAAGCCGAACCGAAAGACGAAACGATGCGGTGGAAGCGCGCGGCCCACGGTTGGCCATGGACCGGCGTATCGAAAGGCTACAACCAGCCCGAGCACCCCTGGGGATTCGGCCGCCACCTGCTGGCCATGGATCCGGCGACGGGGAAAGTCTTGTGGCACCACAACGAACAGGAGCCCATGGACGCCCGCGCCGTCTGCATGAAGAACGGACGCATCTTCGGCTTCCGGTTCGGGACTTTTCTCACGTGTCTCGACGCGAAAACGGGCGAGGTTGTGTGGCGCAAGTCAAAGACGGATTCGCCCGAGTTGTTCGAAGCACTTGGCGCGTACTCCCCTCGCCAAGGCTGGCAGACCAACTGGCGTACGACGGTCTATCTGAGGTGTAGCGATCAAGCGCTGTACTTCGCCGGCCCCCAGATGACCAAGCTGTTGGCCGTATCCGCCGAAGACGGCCGCGTCCTCTGGCAGCACCCGTATGACAACTTTCAATTGATCATTCACTCCGAAGGGCTTTACGGAATCAGCGGTCCGTGGGGGGAGAACCACAGTAAGAAGTTCGATCCGCTGACCGGAGAAATTCTGGCAGAGCTTCCGACGGGGCGCCGAGCGTGTACGCGCCCGACAGCCACAGCAGACAGCCTGCTGTTCCGCGCCATGGGTGGCTCGGTTCGTTTCGACGTGGCCAGCGCTCGTCCGCGATGGGTCTCGCCCATGCGCCCACCCTGTCACGACGGAGTGACGATCGCCAACGGCCTTTTGTATTGGTGGCCGTATACCTGTGACTGCCAACTCTCGCTGAACGGCGTGACCTGCCTTGGGTCGGCTGGCGACTTTGACTTTGCCCCGGACAGCACAGGCTCGGATCGGCTGGAGAAGGGAACCGGTGACGACGCCCCGGTTGAGGAGTCTGCGGGATCTCCGGCCGACTGGCCCACGTTTCGCGGGAATAACCAGCGGACCGCCACGACCAAGGCGGTCATCTCCGATACTGGCGGGCTAGTCTGGAAAACACAGCCATCTGCAGGTGTGCGGCCCACGGCTCCTGTCGTTGTGGGCGATACTGTGTTGGTAGCTGGTTCCGACGGTGTTGTCCGGGCACTTGATGGCGACAGCGGAAGGGAGCAATGGAGAGCGTACACGGGCGGCGAAATCCGCATTCCGCCGACCGTCTCGGAAGGCCGGGCGTTGGTGGGCTCGGGCGATGGCTGGGTGTACGCCTTCGAGGCTGGCACCGGAAAGCTGCTATGGCGATTCCACGCCGCACCGGCCGATCGCAAAATCCCCGTCTACGGCAAACTGCTTTCCACCTGGCCCGCGGCCAGCGGCGTCCTGGTCGACAACGGAACTGCCTATGTCGCAGCCGGTTTGGTGAACTACGACGGGACCTATGTGTACGCACTGGACCCGGTCAGCGGCAAGGTCCGTTGGTGCAATGATACGTCCGGGCACCTGGATGCGGAGGCTCATACGGGTGTAAGCGTGCAGGGTCACTTGTTGCTGCACCAGGACAAGCTCTATCTTGCAGGCGGCAATGCCGTATCGCCTGCCGTTTATGAAACCAGTGACGGCAAGTGCCTGAATGACGCGGCATCGCTTGCCGAGTGCGAGTCGACCAGCCCGCGCGGCTGGGAACTGTTCCTGGTTGGCGATCGCGTCATTGCGTGTGGTCGACCGTTCTACCAGCATCCGGATCTCCCGGTGTATGACCATACGGTCACCAAGAAGGTCCTGCATGCGTCGACGGGGGAGCGTGACATTGTCTGGTTGGATAACAACAGGGTTGCTTGCTATCCCCCGCTGGACAAAGACGCGTTGAGCCAATGTGTGACCGACGAGAAGCGCCCGCGCCACATAACTCAGGCATGGGGGGAATTCCGAGTGCCCGAAAAACCGCTGTGGCAGCATGACTGCCCAGGCAGTTTGGCCATTGCGGTTTCGAAAGCAGCCGTTGTGATCGCCGATGCGTCGCAAGCGGTGGCGCTGGAAACTGGCAGCGGCAAACCGATCTGGAGCCAAGCACTCCCGGCGGCACCTGTGCCGTGGGGCATGGCCGTGGATCGCGCCGGCCGCGTGATCCTGACGCTCGTGGACGGTCGAGTGCTGTGCATTGGTGAGAAGGGGAGTAGCTGATAACACGGGACTCTATGTTTCCTGTGGGACCGCGCCAGAACTGGTTATAGATTGGTGGTTATAGATGAAGACCCAGAATTGAAAATGGAGGCGAAGGTGTCTTCACTTATAACCACTAATCTATAACCAAATCCGGGAGCAGCCTCATGCCACGGAAATCACCGGAAGGGCTTGATCATGAAGAACCGTCTCGTTTCGATTGTTGTGGCTGTTGTGGCCGGGGTGCTCACAGGATCCACTTTAGATGCAGCGGACCGCGAGGACTCTGCTGTGGCCGTTCGCACCGCTTCTTCGTCGGCGGGCAACTACGCAGTCGTTGTGTCCCGCGAAACGCAGGCGGACGCGCAATGGAAACAGGTGGTAGACGCCCTGATCGCCAAGCATAAAGCCACGACGATCGTTTACCAGAAGAGCGTCGACGAGTCACTGCCGTCTTTGGCCAAGCAGCACCCACGATACACTTGCTTCGTCGCTCGCCCCGGCGAAGCCACACGGCAATTCGTGGCTAACATTCACCGGTTGACTCGCAAACTGGATGACGATCCGTACACGGATACGTTATGGGGGATTCTGACCGGGTTCGATGCGAAGTGCGCCTTACGAATTGCGAAGCACGATCAGCCGCTGACTGTTCGCAAGGTGGCGTCCGGCACAGAAATCGCCATGGAGATGGTCGAAGAGGGCGTTTGGTATTGCGAGTTGAAGAAGAACCGCATGGTGCGAAAACGCCCAGGCGGCAAACCTGCACAGGAGAAAGGGCCGGACGACACGACCAAGGCGCTCGTGGATACGCTGAACGAGTACCACGCCGACTTGTTCGTAACCTCGGGTCACGCCACCGAACGCGATTGGCAGATCGGCTACGCATATCGCAACGGTTCTTTCAGGTCCAAGGCGGGCAAGCTGGTCGGGCACGACACGCAAGGGAACACGTACCCCATCCACTCGACGAATCCCAAGGTCTATCTGCCGATTGGCAACTGTCTGATGGGACATATCGACGGTCCCGACGCCATGGCGCTGGCCTGGATGAACAGCGCCGGCGTCCACCAGATGATCGGCTACACAGTGCCCACGTGGTTCGGCTATGCGGGCTGGGGCTGCTTGGATTACTTCGTTGAACAACCGGGACGTTACACCTTGACCGAAGCTTTCTTCGCGAACCACCACGCATTGACCTACTGCCTGGAAAACGGTGGCGGCAATCAGCGCGGCCTGCAATTTGACCGTGACGTTGTGGCGTTCTACGGCGATCCCGCATGGAACGCGCGCATGGCAGATGGTCCTCGCGCGTACGAGCAGGAACTCAGCGTCAGCGACGGCGTCTACACGTTCAGGATTCGCGGCAATCGTGGCGAGGACTCTTTCAAGCCAATCAACACAAACGGTTCGCAACGAGGTTGGCGACCGATTGTCGAGATTCTCCCATGTCGGCTGAAGGACATCGAGGTGATCGAGGACGGCGGCTTGAATCCTGTCGTGGCTGACGATTTCATCCTGATCCCTAATCCGCGCGAGTACGATCCGAGTCGCCAATACGAGATTCGATTCAAGGCCGCCAAGACTGTCCGGAATTGAAAAAAAGCCTCTCAAGAAGCGTGCAAACTGTCTGCGCTTGGGATAAGCTGATGGCACCGTACAAAGGACGTTACGCTTTCTCAAATCAGCGAGGAGGTTTGGTGATGAAGAACTCGAAACACGGAATGACCCGTCGGCGATTCCTGCAAGGTTCGGCGGCGGGAGCAGCGGCATTTTCGATTGTGCCGCGGAACGTGCTGGGAGGATCCGGCCAGACGGCGCCCAGCGATAGCCTCGGCGGCGCCCTGATCGGCTCGGGCGGCCGGGGGCCCGGTACCTTCGGGTGTCTGGGGCCGAACGTCGAGTGCTTGGCATGCTGTGACGCGGACCTGAACAGGGCCGAAAGCAAGGCCAAGGGTTGGGCGGCCCAGAAAGGATGGAAACGCTGCGAGGCATACCAGGACTTTCGCTTGGTGCTCGAGCGGAAGGACATCGACGTGGTTGCCGTCGCTACCCACCCCGGCTGGCACGCTTTGATCTCCATCGCCGCCATGGAGGCCGGTAAGGACGTGGTGTGCGAGAAGCCGATGTGTCGATTCATCGCCGAAGGCCGCGCGGTGGCCGACGCCGAGAAACGATTCGGCCGCGTCTTCCAGATCGAAAGGAAGGGGGGCTACAACCCAAACAAGACCCGCAAGATCTTCGAGAGTGGGTTGCTGAAGAACTGCGATTCGGTGCTCGTCAAGAAGGGTGGCTTCAAAGTCAAGCAGTGGAGCGGCATGGTGAAGCACGAGGTCACAGGCGTGCCTGAAAACCTCGATTGGGATATGTACTGCGGGCCGGCCCCGGTGCGGCCTTATCAGAGGCATCGCTTTGGCGGCACCCACCGCGGCTACTGGGACTACGAAGGCGGCGGTCTGAGCGATATGGCCCACCATCACCTGCACGGCCTCACCTACCAGTACGGTCGGGATCTGACCGCTCCGGTCGAGATCACTCCCCACGCCCCGATCGGGCATCCCGAATGCTGTGGCATATGGGGTTGGTGCGAGATGAAGTACGCCGACGGCTTCACATTGGTGCTTGAAAGCGACGAATGGGGCGAGCCATACCACCAGAAGCCAAGGAACTTGGGCGAGGGCGATCTGCTGAACATGCTCAGCGAGGAAGATCAGAAGAAACTCGACGAGATGCCCGATCCGGAACGGCTGCCGTACTTCGACGAGGCGATCCGCAAGCGATGCCCGACTGCCAGCAACGCCGAACGCTCGCAGCGTGTGGCCACGATCTACCACTTGGCCAACGTGGCCTTCCGCTGCGGACGGCCGCTGAAGTTCGACCCCGACACCGAGCAGATCGTCGGCGACGACGAGGCCAACCGCCTGGTCAACCAGCCTATGCGGGCCCCCTGGCGTCTGTAAGTCATACCAGTCAAGCTGAAGGAGCATATACCATGGCAGTATCCGATAAACTCAAGGCCCTGGTCGACCAGATGCCCGATCCGGACGGCCGGGGGATGTTCACCGAAAACATCGACAAGGGAAAGATCGACAAAGCGGTCGCGGCCATTTACGAAGGCGGCGCCGACAATGTGCGCGGGCTAGTCGAAATGCTCGGCGAACCCGGAAGCGATGAAGACGCCAAGCCGCATTACGCCTTGCACTGCGCCGTGAATCACACGCTGATTGTCAAGGATGAAAAGGCGCGAAAGGCGTTCTGCGACGTGCTCGCAGCCGAGCTTTCGGGCGAGCACTCGGACTATAACAAGTCCTTCCTCTGCCAGACATTGCAGTGGGCTGGACGTCGAGAGGCCGTTGACGGGCTGGGCAAGCTGCTTCTGAACGAAGCACTGTGCGATCCGGCAGCCATGGCGCTGGCGGCGATCAAAGACGGCGCAGCCGATGCGCTGCGCGGGGCGGCGTCAAAGGCCAAAGGCAGATGTCAGCTAGCCATCATCGATGCTCTGGCAGCCCTGGCCGATCCGGGTTCCGCGAGTGTACTCAAGGACGCACTTGACGACCCGGACCGTGAAGTCCGCATCGCGGCGGGCGCGGGACTGTCCAAGATTGGCGACGCTGGCGCGGCCGACCTGTTGATCAAGGCCGCCAATGCCGAGCCCGGCTGGGAACGGATCCAAGCGACCAAGAACTGCATGGTTCTGGCCGAGAATCTCGCGGCAGCCGGCAAGAAGAACGACGCGAAGAAGATCTACACGTATC
>JADHUC010000097.1 GCA_016784735.1 Pirellulaceae bacterium
CAACGAGACGGGCATCCTGGTGATCTGCCGGCCGGCGGCGAATACACCCAAGGAGGCGGCTGCGGGCCTCATGCACGACGGCGTGACGGGAGTTCTATTCGTGGTTCCGGGCGACCGACCGACCGACCAAGAGGACGTTCCTATGAACTGCGACGGCAAGCCAGCGACGATCGTGTACCTGCCAGATCACACGAAAGAATGACCGCTCCCGACACGCAGATCGAAGCCTACCAAGCTTCAAAGAAAACGGCGCCGACCCTGCGGGACCAAGTCAAACAGGTGCTCGCGAATGCACCGGAGGGACTGACGCCCGACGAAATCGCCGCCGTTCTCGACGAGAGCGTTTTGTCGATTCGGCCGCGAGTGACGCAACTAGATCAGATGGGGCAGATTGAACGCACGGATCGACGACGCAGGAACGCGTCCGGAAGCAAAGCGGCGGTGTACGTTTTGAGCTACGCCAAGACGCAGAGATCCCTGTTTTGACATGAGGAGCCAATATGTTACTTGAAATAGTCGAGTACGCAATCTTGGCCGCGATGGCATGCGGCGTCATGGCCATGTCCTGTCTAGCGGAAAGGAGACTACCATGATTTGGTGGCAATATGTGGCAATCAGTGTTTTCGTGGCGATCGTGGTCCTGTCCAACGTCATCATGCTTAGTGGGCTTTGGTCGCGAGAGCAGCGGTTGCTAGTGAACGTCCGTCGCAGAACGACCGGGCCAAGTCGTACCACTATTTAACGGTGGCCCCCCGCCACTTGGCGTATACCATTGGACGCGGACTGATAAAAAAACATCGAACCACGTGACCTAACGCGTCAATCAGGCACGAAGAATCGGCCAAGATGGAACCTGGCCTGGCAAGGAAGCGGATCTCACTCTTACCCCAACGAGGGCGGAATCGTGTCAGCAGGAGCAAATGTCTCAGATGGGACCAACAGTTGTTTGAGCGACTACTCAGTAGCGATCGTGGAATACGGGGATTGGGAACCCGATCTCCATTCCACGCCCGACGTGTACAAGATAGTCGAGACCTACGCGGAGGGCCTGGACTACGAAACCGCCGAGGCCATCGCCATCGGAAAGAGCTTCGACCTGATGCGCGACCCAACCACAAAGAGATGGGCGGTCGCCTTGCCGCCCGGTGCTATCACCGCCAGCGATCAGCCGAATGAAGCCATCGCCTGAACGGCTGCGGAAATGTCGCGCTCGGCGTAGATTTCCGTGGTCGACAATCGCGAATGCCCGAGAATGATACGGGCTACCTCCGCGCCATACTCACGGCGGAGGAGAGTGGCGGCATTGTGGCGGAGTTGGTTCGGCGCCCAGGAAGGCACCCCCGCCCGCTCGCATGCCTCTCGGATGGCTCCGTGGTATGCGCTGGTCGTGTAGATTTCTCCTGGCCTCGTCTTGGGGTTCCGCTTCTTGCGGCACCTCCGATCGGGCTTCGACGCGGCCTCTCGTTGTTTCTGGACCCACCACTCGCGCGCCTCGCGGGGCGAGAACAGGAAGGCTTCGGGGCCACCCGGGCGCAGCCATGCGCGTAACATGTCCTGGGTTTTCGGGCCGAGCAACACCACGCGGGCCTTGTCGTGGTGCTCGGTCTTGTGACTGCCCGGCCGGTACACCCAACACATTCCCCGCATCGCCAGCGGCAACAGTGGATCGTCATCGCGGACATCGCACGTCCGCATGGCACACGCCTCTCCTGGACGGCAGGCCGACCACGACTGGAGCTGGATCATAGCCCAGATAGGCGGCGTAACGAACCTCTCGACGGCCGCGACGTGCTCATCGGGGACGGGGCCGATCGGCGGGTTATCGCGGGTGCCTCCCTCACCCTTCCGGAGCCCAGGCACGGTCATCAACGCGCCAAGCGTCTCGGCTTTGGTCAGCTCCCGCGGAACGCCCCACTTCCACACGGCTCGAATGCGGCCGACGTGCTGATTGATCCGCCTGCGAATGTACCCCCGGTCGATCAGCCACTGGCGGCAGGTGAGCAGGGCACGGGGGCCGAAATCATCGACCGGCGTCCCACCGTAGAGCCGAAACACCGGCTGGAGCGCCGTCTTGAAGCTCCTGACCTCCGACGTGGGCTTGCCGTCCTTGACGTATCGCTGCTCCGCCCATTTCTTGTGAGCGAGGATCAGCTCGGCCACGGTGACTTTGTTGCTGGTCGGTTCCGGCGACGGAAGCGGCACACCACCGGACGCCTGATATTCGGCGACCTCGCGGTAGAACTTCTCGTAGCTCTCCGGCGAGCCGAACGTGCCGAGGTACACCCGCTTGCCACCGAGCTGGATGCGAGCTTGGCCACTGGAATGCGGCTTCTTTGGATACCGCGGAATACGTTTCTTGCCCATGCGAATACCCCCTCCACGAGACTAAAGTGGACACTTTGTCCAGTTCGACCCACCGGGACGCATGGTACCAGAGACGCGGGCTGGAACGCAACCCCATTACCTGACAGAGGTTGCGTCGACGGTCGAATCCGGGCCAGTCAGTTCCCTAAGCGTTCGATCAACGCGTACGGCAAGGGCGGGTGGTTCGTGCGGAACGTGATGGGCGGCTACGGCGACCACTTCCGCGAGTTCCTCGAGCCCACCAGCGGGTCAAGCACGATCATGGTGGATGGCCGAAGCCAGGATGCCGACACGGGCGAGTTGCTGTTTAGCAAGAGCACGCCGCTGGGCGAGTTGGCCAGCGCCCGCGAGATCGGCGCGTACAAGGATCTGGAACACGAGCGCACTTGCGTGTTGTTACCAGATGCGTTGGTGGTGATCGACCGCTCGGTCAGCGACGCATCGCATACATGCGACTGGCTGCATCACACGGACAAGATGACCGGCCTTGCATTCGCCGCAGGGCCCGTCGACAAGCGCGAGATCGAGAGCCTCGGCGACACGGTGTGTTACCCGGTATTCCTGCCGGCGACCGAGTTGACGCTGGACGGTCCGACTGCGCTGGTGCGCTACGCTCGGGCGAACAAGAGCGGCGCGGCGGTCGTCTTCGCCACGCTCGATGAGGACGCCGCCCAACTGATCCGCGCCCGGAATGGCACAACGCTGATTGCGCGCAAGCACGGCGACACCGTGCGCTTCGCCTGCGTGATGCAACCGCTGGCCGTTGACGAGAAGCCGACCGCGACGATCGAGCCGGTCGCCCTGGTCGACGCGAAGACCGGCCGGGCCGTGGGCCTTGACCGCGCGCAGGCGTATCGCGTGAGCACGCCCGCCGGTGCGCGGTTGGTGATGGTCAACTACACGGATCAGCCCGTGAGGTCCGCTACCGCGTCCGCCGTCACGGCGACCGAGCGGGTGACGCTGGTCGAAACGAAGTGAGCGACCTGATGATCAGTCCCCGTGAACGTGTGCTGGCCGCCCTGCGCGGTGACGAAGTGGATCGGGTGCCGTTGAATAGGGCTTGAAGCGAAAGCTGTCCCCTCCGTCTTGGGACGAAAGTGTCATCAGCTCATACGTTTGTTGAGAATCCCAAAAACAGACCGTATTCTGCTCATGAGTGTACTATCCGGTTCACGGCAGCGGATCTCCGCAAAGCGGCGTAGCGGCAGAATGAACTTGTCGCGAACGAAGTAACAAAGGTCGAGGGTCGCTGCCTGGAGAGAACATCCAGCTTCAGCAACGCTTGGAAGATTACAAGGCGCGAAATGCCAAACTGCAGAACGAAAATACCGAACTACAGGAGCAGAACACCCGACTTCAGGCGGAACTGGCGGCGGCAATCGGTGGAGAAAGCCTCGGTATCGAAGAGCTCCAACAAGTGCTAGATGATCGCAAAGCCGCACTGGACGATCGAGAGAGGAATCTAATCGCAAGGGAGGAGACTGCTGAGACAAGAATCTCGAACGCCGCGAGGAAATGATAGCACAGCTCAAAGCTCGCGAACAATCGGCCAACACGAGAGAACTGGCAATTTCCTAAAAGGAGAGTGCCTTCTACGAAAAAACGAACTTGACGATGGAAGAAATTGGTGAAGCGCGAGAGATCCGAAACCAGTTTGACAAGATGCGTGACGAACGCGACGCGGCGAACGCCACAGCAGCGAGTTGGCTAGCTTTCGTTTGGTATTTGTCCATCGCACTTGGTATTGCGATCCTCGCAACTGCCACCTTCTTGTTCCTTACCATTTCCAAGCACATATCTGCTCAACGAGAACTGGAAAATCGGCGAGAGGTCGCGCAGATCCTTGGTACCGCAATTCGGGCTCAACTACCACCCGAACAAGGTCGTCTCGTTGTGGATGCAATGAATAGACTAACACGCTTGGAAACCTCGGATGAGGACAGAACGACCAAAACGGCCATCGCGGGCGCTGTAAGGCACCGGGGCGGTGGAAAGGAGGATCAGGCTATGGTGCGCATCAGATCCGCACCCGATTCTGAGGAATCGTGGGCGCAGTTTGAAGCTAACCTTGCCGCTGCCCTCAGTGATTTGGCCGAAGACGCGCATTTGGTCATTTTACGCAAGGGCACCGACTACTTCGTTCAGTTCGCAGCCCAAGGTTGTCATGGAATGCGGGCCGAGTCCGTTAGCAACACCTTCATCCGCAAGTCATCTCCTCTGTCCAGAGACGCGTGTCACCAGTTAACTGATCTCGGATGGAATCCGCCGACATACGCACCATCTGATGTCATCGATGAGCCGTCGGACGGATCATCGAACTACTATGTCGACGCGGCGACGCCCGTACCTTGCAACGAATTGGCCCGTCTTGCAGTTGAGAGTCTTCGCGCGGTGTATGGCGTACGGCATCCGGGTGAGCTTCAGTATTCAGGATGTTCCGCGGACGGAAGCGCGATTCGCGTTCCGCTGCTCAAGATAAGGCGTGAGAACGGCTGACGCGCCATCGAGACCGACACTGCGGCGTGGGATTCTTCGGATGCCCGGCCCGAGTAGACAGTTGTTTCCACCCTACACGCGGGGTATACTGTTTGCATCGGGTGTCCGAGGCTGTGGCCATGCTGAGGACTGAGATCGAGTCGGGGCGCGTTTGCGTGGTTCTGATACAGCACCTACCTGACGCGACGCGTTCGGCTCGGCCCGATGGTTGGTAGGTGCAGCATGTCTCCACCTCTTCACAATCCTCCATACGGCGTGGCCGATACGCGGTCCAAGCTGATCGACCCGGCTATCCGTGTGCGCGGGTGGACGGAGGAACACATCAGGCGGGAAGCCACTGCGAATGCGGTGTGGCACGGTTCACAGAGAAACGGGTGACGATGTTCGAGCAAGCCTTCAAGAATATTGACGATGTACTCTGGAAAGAGGCCGGCTGTACGACGGAGCTGGATTACACCGAGCAGACTTCGTGGCTGCTGTTCCTGAAATACCTGGATGGACTGGAACAGGATCGAGCCGACGAAGCCGCGCTGGAGGGGAAGAGGTACACCTACCTCCTGAAAAAGCCGTATCGCTGGGAAAGCTGGGCCGCGCCGAAGGGGAAGGACGGCAAGCTGGACCACAACACGGCGATGACCGGCGATGACCTGGTCGAATTTGTCAACGGGAAGCTCTTCCCCTACCTGCACGGGTTCAAGCTGAAGGCCAGCGGGCCGAACACGGTCGAGTACAAGATCGGGCAGATTTTCGGCGAGATCAAAAACAAGGTTTCCAGCGGCTACAACCTGCGCGAGATCATCGACCACATCGACGAACTGCGGTTCCGTTCGCAGAAGGAAAAGCACGAGCTTTCCCACCTGTACGAGGCCAAGATTCAGCGGATGGGCAACGCCGGCCGCAACGGTGGCGAGTATTACACGCCGCGCCCGTTGATTCGCGCCATGGTGCAGGTCGTCGGGCCGCAGATCGGCGAGCAGATCTACGACGGGGCCTGCGGTTCGGCGGGCTTCTTGTGCGAGTCGTTCGAGTACCTGACCAATGAAAAAGAACGCGCGAAGCGGCGGAAGAAGAAACTGACCACCCGCGACCTCAAGACCCTTCAGGAACGGACGTTCTACGGCAAGGAAAAGAAGTCGCTGGCCTACGTCATCGCGATCATGAACATGATCCTGCACGGCATCGAAGCGCCGAACATCATTCACACCAACACGCTGACCGAGAACCTGGCCGACATCCAGGACAAGGACCGCTTCGACGTGGTGCTGGCCAATCCGCCCTTCGGCGGCAAGGAACGCAAGGAAGTGCAGCAGAACTTTCCGATCCGCACTGGCGAGACGGCCTTCCTGTTCCTGCAGCACTTCATCAAGATGCTCAAGGCCGGCGGGCGCGGCGGCGTGGTCATCAAGAACACGTTCCTGTCGAACACCGACAACGCCTCGGTCAGCCTGCGGAAGCTGCTCACCGAAAGCTGCAATCTGCACACCGTGCTCGACTGCCCCGGCGGCACGTTCCAGGGAGCGGGTGTGAAGACCGTGGTGCTATTCTTCGAGAAAGGCGCGCCGACCCGCAAGGTCTGGTTCTACCAACTCGACCCCGGGCGCAGCCTCGGCAAGACCAACCCGCTGAACGATGACGACCTGACCGAGTTCGTCAAGCTGCAAAAGAAGCTGACCGACTCGGACAAGTCGTGGACGGTGGACGCAAAGGACATCGACCCGACGACGTTCGACCTTTCGGTGAAGAACCCCAACGGCGGCGAGGAAGTCGTGCATCGCAGCCCGCAGAAGATCATGGACGAAATCGCGGCGCTGGACGGCGAGAGCGCGGAAGTGCTGACAACGATTCGGGGTTTGCTTTGAAGACAAACGAGGGTGACACGATGAATGGGAAGAATGGGAAGAATGTGAACCAGAAACTTCATTCTTCCCATGACTCCCCTGATTCCCATTCTTCGCCTGAGGCGGCCCGTTCCGTCATCCCGCCACGTGGCGACTACCAGACGCTATTGTCATTCCAAAAAGCCGAGGTGGTTTACGACATCACGTTTCGTTTTGCTCACCGGTTTCTCGCGAGAGGTGATCGAACGATCGATCAAATGATCCAATCGGCGCGTTCGGGTAAACAGAACATACTGGAAGGCAGCAAAGCAGGTACGACGTCGAAGGAAATGGAAATCAAACTGACCAACGTCGGCCGCGCGAGTCTTGAAGAACTGCTGCGCGACTACCGCGACTATCTGCGGGTCCGCGACTTGCCGCTGTGGGACAAGGATTCGAAGCAAGCTCGTTTTGTTCGGGACCTGGGCCGCAAGACGCCGCAGACCTTCGAGCTGTATCGGGACTTTGTGGAGACGCGCCCGCCGCAAGTCATCGCAAACATCGCGATCTGCCTGATTCATCAGGCAAACTATCTGATCGATCAGCAATTGAAGACGCTGGAGAAAGAGTTCGTCGAACAGGGCGGCCTTCGTGAGCGAATGACCCGCGCCCGACTAAACTACCGCAACCAGCGACCCAGACAATAATCCCCCTCCCCCAACATCATGATTCCCATGACTCCCATCATTCCTCACCCAGCGACGATGAAATTGACAATGGAAAATGGACAACGCAGACGGGATTCCATTGTCAACTGTCAAATGTCCATTGCCCGTTGTCTGTAATTCGAGGGCTGCTATGAAGAGCGGGTGGCCAACCAAGAACCTGGCTGATGTTGCCGACAGCATCTCGACCGGACCTTACGGATCGATGCTGCACAAATCGGACTACGTTCCTGATGGGATTCCGCTGGTCAACCCCGTGAACATGGTTGACGCACGAATTGTTCCATCTGACAAGATGATGATTAACGAAGAGACTCGGCATCGTCTGAGCAAGTACGTGCTCCGAGCAGGTGATGTCGTAGTCGCGCGCCGAGGCGAATTGGGGCGATGCGCACTCGTCACTGAGAACGAAGATGGTTGGCTCTGCGGAACAGGGTCATGCTTTATTCGTCTTTCCGATCAAGTTGACGAGCGATTCTTCGTACTGCTCTTTGGCTCCAGTCGATTCAGGGAACTTCTCGAAGGTTCATCGGTCGGAACGACGATGAGCAACTTGAATCACGGCATTTTGAAGAGTCTGCCGGTCCCTGTCCCCCCACTTCACGAACAGCGGCGGATTGTGGGCATCCTGGACGAAGCGTTTGCCGGCATCGCCACCGCCAAAGCCAACGCCGAAAAGAGCCTCCAAAACGCCCGTGCTCTGTTTGAAAGCCACCTCAACGCCGTCTTCACCCAACGCGGCGACGGCTGTGCCGAAAAGCGACTGCAAGACGTTTGCAGTTTTAGTAGCGGCGGCACACCATCCAAAAAGAACGACAGCTACTGGAAAGGCAACATCCCGTGGATTTCGGGACGCGACATGAAATCAACGCAGTTGTCGGATTCCGCATTGCACATTTCCCAGAAAGCGGTTGATGAATCCTCGACGCGGATGGCTCCGGCGGGATCACTGTTGACGCTTGTCCGGGGTATGGGGTTGGCACACGGCGCGCAAATCGCCGAACTAATGGTTCCGTGTGCGTTCAATCAAGACATCAGAGCTATCCATCCCGATCCCGACATCGTTCCTCGGTATCTTCTTTTCGCGTTGAAAACGCGAATCAATACGAGTGACAACGTCATGAGCAACGCGGCACATGGAACTATGAAGATTGATATGGATGAATTAAAGAACGTGCCGATTCCAGTACCTTCGCCGGAACACCAAGACCGAATTGTCCGCCAAATCGGTTCGCTTTCCGAAGCAACCCAGCGCCTCGAATCCATCTACCAACGCAAACTCGACGCGCTCGACGAGTTGAAAAAGTCGCTGCTGCACCAAGCCTTCAGCGGGAAACTTCCCAGAACTGCTGAAGACGAGCCCAGTGAGACGATGATAAGCTGATATGGCTGGCCTGAATGCCCAAGACTCGCGTATCTTTCGCATCACGCATCGTGACAACGTGCCGTGGTTGCTTGAGCATGGGCTGCACTGCAAGAACAGCAAGACGCGAGACCCGAACTTTGTTTCTGTCGGGAGCGCCGAGTTAATCGAGAAGCGCACACATCGTGAAGTACCACTGGAGCCCTTTGGAACGCTAGCGGACTACGTGCCGTTCTACTTTACGCCGTATTCCATCATGATGTACAACATCCACACGGGATACCAGGGCGTCACCAAGCGACCGAACGAGGAAATTGTAATCCTCGTTTGCTCTGTCCCCCGGCTGACCGAGCTTGACATCCCGTTCGTTTTTTACGACGGCCACGCCTACATGATTGAGAGCACGTGTTACAACACGGTCGCCGATTTGGACAAGATTGACTGGAAGATACTCCAAAATCGCGATTTCAAGAACGACCCGGATGATCCAGGGAAGAAGGGGCGTTACCAAGCCGAGGCGTTGGTCTACCAGCATCTGCCCGCTTCCGCGTTGCTCGGCATCGCATGCTATAATCAAGAGCAGGTCAACGAAGTCGTCACTACTGTGACCGCACACGGGCTTGAGCTGCCTGTCCGTGCGGTACCAAGATGGTACTTCTGACATGATCCACTATACTTCAGGCAACTTACTCGAAGCCGACGTAACGGCCCTCGTCAACACGGTCAACACTGTGGGCGTCATGGGGAAGGGCATTGCCCTGATGTTCAAGGAACGCTTCCCCGACATCTTCAATGACTACGCGGCTGCCTGTAAGAACAAGGATGTGCAAACCGGACGGATGTTCGTGACGCCGACAGGACAACTGCACGGCCCGCGCTGGGTTGTCCATTTCCCGACAAAACGACACTGGCGGCATCCCTCCAAACTTGAATGGATCGATGAAGGGCTTGCCGACCTACGACGCGTGTTAATCAGGAACAAGATCGATTCGGTGGCCATCCCCCCGCTCGGCACCGGGAACGGAAAACTCGATTGGGCGGACGTGAAGCCATTGATTGAGAGGCACCTGGCGGACCTTCCGGCGGTTAAGGTGATAGTCTACGAGCCGACGCGGGCGTACCAGAATGTGTCAAAGACGACCGGGGTGGAGAAACTGACGCCCGCACGAGCGTTGATTGCCGAGATGATCAGGCGCTACGAAGTGCTCGGATTGGATTGCTCCATCCTCGAAGTGCAGAAGCTGGCGTGGGTACTCGAGCTTGTGATCACGCGACTTGGAATCAAAGACCCGCTCAAGCTGCAATTCTCAGCGGACAAGTACGGCCCGTACTCCGACAAACTCCGCCATCTGCTGAACAACCTAGATGGTAGTTACCTTCACAGCGACAAGCGGCTAGCGGACGCTTCGCCGCTGGATGTGATCCATTTCGCACCAGATCACGGCGAGAAACTTGCAGCCTATTTCCGAGCTGCTGAAGGCGCGCCGTATGTGGAAGTGATCGAGGAGGCCGATCGTTTGATAGATGGCTTCCAGTCGCCGCTTGGGATGGAGGCATTGGCAACCGTGGGTTGGCTGCTGATGCGCGAGCACGCGACGCCGACGTTGGAAGGGATTCGTGATGGCATTAGCAAATGGCCAGCCGGGGCCGAGGCCGCCGAACGCAAGCGGAAACTGTTCAGCGACAGCCTCCTCGGAGCCGCTCTGGACCGGGTCGGAACGCCCGCATGAACGAAGCCGAAACCCGCGCCGAACATATCGACCCGGCCTTGCAGGTCGCCGGCTGGGGTGTCGTCGAAGGCAGCCGCATCCGCCGCGAGTATCCGATCACGTTGGGACGACTGGAAGGTTTCGGCCGCCGCGCCAAACCGCTCAAAGCGGACTACGTGCTGATCTATCGGAACACCAAACTGGCGGTCGTCGAGGCCAAAGCGTGGGATGAAGAACTGACCGAAGGTGTGGCGCAAGCGAAGAACTACGCCGGCAAGATGGCCGTTCGCTTCACGTACTCGACCAACGGCCAAGGCATCTACGGCATCGACATGCAGGAAGGGACCGAGGGCGAAGTGCCCCGCTTCCCGACTCCGGACGAACTGTGGAACCTGACTTTCGCCAAACCAAACGCTTGGCGCGACCGGTTTGCAGCCGTCCCCTTTCAGGACTGCGGCGGCCGTTTCCAGTCCCGCTATTTCCAGGACATCGCGATCGAGCGGGTGCTGGAGGCTATCGCGGTCGGCAAGGACCGCATCCTGTTGACGCTGGCCACCGGCACGGGCAAGACCTTCATCGCCTTCCAAATTGGCTGGAAGCTGTTTTATAGCCGTTGGAACCTGCCGGACTGGAAAGCGGGCCGCGAGCCGTCGCGCCGGCCGCGCATCCTGTTCCTGGCCGATCGCAACATCCTGGCGAATCAGGCTTACAATGCCTATTCCGCTTTCCCCGAGGATGCGATGGTGCGAATCGAGCCGGCCGACATCCGCAAGAGAGGCAAGGTTCCCAAGAACGGCAGCCTGTTTTTCACGATCTTTCAGACCTTTATGACAGAAACACCCGACGCACGTCATTCCCGCGCAGGCGGGAATCCAGGGGTGAGCCGGGGCGATCTAGATTCCCGCATTCGCGGGAATGACGGCGCCACTGACGAGCCACAATACAACTTCGGCGAGTATCCGCCGGACTTCTTCGACTTCATCGTGATCGACGAATGCCATCGCGGCGGCGCGAACGACGAGAGCACGTGGCGCGGCATTATGGATTACTTCGCGCCCGCCGTGCAACTCGGCCTGACCGCCACGCCCAAGCGCAAGGACAATGTGGACACCTACGCCTATTTCGGCGAGCCGGTGTTCATCTATTCGCTCAAGGACGGCATCAACGACGGCTTCCTCACACCGTTCAAGGTCAAGCAGATTCAGACCACGCTGGATTACTACAGGTACACTCCCGACGACAAGGTGCTAGAGGGCAAGATCCAGCCGGATCGAGTCTATGAAGAGATTGATTTCAACCGCGACATCGAGATTCGGGAGCGAGAAAGAAAGCGCGTGCAGATCTTCATGGATCAGATCGACCAGCGCGAGAAAACGTTGGTGTTCTGTGCCAGCCAAGCTCACGCGCTGCTCGTGCGCGACCTGATCAACCAGACGAAGACCAGCAAAGACCCGGACTATTGCCAGCGAGTGACGGCAAACGACGGGGCACTCGGGGAACAGCACCTGCGGGATTTCCAGGACAACGAGAAGTCGATTCCCACGATCCTGACGACTTCGCAGAAACTTTCCACTGGCGTGGATGCCCGCAACATCCGCAACATCGTACTGATGCGGCCGATCAACTCGATTATCGAGTTCAAGCAGATCATCGGGCGCGGTACGCGGCTGTACGATGGCAAGGACTTCTTCACAATCTACGACTTTGTGAAGGCGCACCAGCACTTCAGCGACCCGGAATGGGACGGCGAACCACAGGGCGAAGATCATTGCGAGAACTGCGGCGAGAGCCCGTGTGTCTGCCCTTGCAAGCAGTGTGGTGAGCATCCGTGTGTGTGCGAGAAACAACCGCGCCAGCCATGTCCAACTTGTGGCCAACGTCCATGTGTCTGCCCGTGTCCGGAGTGCGGGAAGCATCCGTGTATCTGCAAAAAGGTAAAGGTGAAACTCGCCGACGGCAAAGAGCGGATGATTCAGCACATGATGGTGACTAGCTATTGGCACCCAGACGGCACGCCCATGTCAGCGCAGCAGTTCATGGAAATGCTGTACGGTAAGTTGCCCGAGTTCTTCAAGGACGAAGCTGAACTGAGAGCGATCTGGAGTGCCCCGGACACACGCGCCAGGCTATTGGCCGGGTTGGCTGAGAATGGATTCGGCAGCGAGCAGTTGGCCGAGATGCAACGGATCATCGACGCCGAGAAAAGCGACCTATTCGATGTGCTCGCCCACGTCGCCTACGCGCTACCCCCGCTTACGCGCGAGGAACGGGCAACGATAGCTAAGGTCGAGATCAACGCCCAATTCAACGCCAAGCAGCAAGCCTTCCTCGACTTCGTGCTCGCACACTATGTGAGCGAGGGAGTGCAGGAACTGGGCCAGGACAAATTGACCCCGCTACTGCGGCTGAAATACAACAATTCCATCGCCGACGCCGTGGCGGACCTGGGAAGCCCAGCAGAGATCGGGAAGGCCTTTGCGGACTTCCAGCGGTACCTATATCAAGCCGCGGCCTGAGTATTCCGGTCGCATGCGATCTCTGCTATCGTCTCGCCCATCCAGCTACGACGAATGATCTGCGCAAAGCGGCATGATCGGCTACAATATACGGTCGAGGGTAGCTCCCTCGATCAAGGTCTCGCCGGCGGCGGTCGTTTCTGCCTTTCAACCGGCGACCGGCGGGACCAGTTTTGAAAGGCAGAACCATGCAAGAGCTAGAAGATCTGCGGACGGCTCTCACAACCACGGCGGCAGATTGCCGGGTCGGACACTACGATCAGTCTCCGGGTGTTACGCTGGGCGACACGCTTCTTGACATTGGGGGACGCAAGACCGGACGCCGGAAATACTGGCTCCGGGATCTTCTGCGATCCGTGGCGGCAGTGGCGGACGGAGTGGGGCTCGATCCGGAAACCCCGTCGGAGCAGCAGGCATGCCGCCGTTCCAACGCCGCTTTCTGCCGATAGGTGGTTGCCCCGCCTCACCGCTACCTAATCCAGTCCGGGAGTATACAGGGCAGCGGAACGCACCGCTGAGGCCGACGCCCGGCGCCGGCTCGCGCGGCTGGCGGTGGCGGTGTCTCGTTACCGCGTCGCCGAGGATCAGTTCCCCGAAACGCTGGACAGCCTGGTCCCAGAATTCCTTCCCGCCCTCCCCCTCGACCCCTTTGACGGCAACCCGTTGAGGATCAAAACGACGGACCAGGAGCTCGTCCTCTACAGCGTCGGCCCCGACGGAGCCGATGACGACGGCGCTCCGTCTGACGGGCAGGCGAGAGCCGGCGATCTGACGTTCCGACTGTCCCGGTGATTCCAACTCGCGACATGACGGATTGCCGTCCTTTCTGTTTCCACCCGCTGTTCGGTAGTCAGCTCGTGCTTGACGGCGATCCAGTGGCAGGCGACGCCCCAGCGCGACCCGGGGATCTCTTCCTACCTGAAACGTTCGACCGGGAGACAGATCCGCTGGATCCCCACGAAACCGACAATCGCTATTGGCACGCGGTCACCGGTCATCACCTGCTGGGTAGAGAACCCAAGCTTTACGCGAACCCGACTATTCGGTCCATGTGCCTCAAGGGCACCCTGACACCCAATGGTCGCCGAAAAACGCAATAACGAAGTGCCCTCAACGGCGAAGGGTTACAGTTGCCTGTTCCGAGAGCGCAAGGTGCGATATATCCGGGTCACGCAGACGAGCAATTCCCCGAACTCAGGCCGGCACCTGGTCGAGGTAATGGCGCATGAAGAGTGATCGACCCACTATCCTGAAAAACTCCACGCACTATCGCAAACGCTGCGTGGAATTGGGCGGGTAGACGCTCGGATGGTTCTGCCGCAGGTCGAGCTTGCCGAGCCGGCGCAGGTCATCCATCGCCCGGGCGATGTCGGCCAGCTTGTCCGGGGGAACTGAATCGACCAACGAGTGCGGCGCCACCTCGTCGAGGGAGGTTTCGATCTTCCCCACACCGATGTTACCCAGCAGGTAGAGATTGGCACTGGGGTCCTTGGTCACCTGCGGTCGCGCGTGATAGAAGCAATTGGCCAATAGAAACAGGTCCACCGGACTCTTGCCGGTCAGGCTGATCGGATTGGAAAATCGGCCGTTGAACTGTTGGTATCCGACGAACACCTGTCCGCGGTAATCGCGGATGTCGATCACGGTTTGGCCCGTTTCTCGTTGAGGTGGAGCTTCGCGCCCTGCACCACCACGCGCCCTGGCGGGTCGCCAGCAGCGCCCTGCAGGAGAAAAATGTTCCCCGAGTTCTCGCTGTAATAGTCGCTCATGACGACGCTGTGATTGTCCTTCACGATGACGTTGTAGTCGCCGCCGGAGAAGCGGCTGAGCACACCGAGCAAACCGTCGCGCTTCTTCGCCTCGCCTTCGACGACGAATGTCCCGTAGTACGAAAGCGGCACGAGGACGGTCGCCCGGGCACTGTTGTCGAAATGCATTCCACCGACGTTCCCGTTGATGATTACGGTGGTGTCCGGGCCGAGGTCGCGGCACAGGATGCCGGGCGGGAACGGCGGCTGGGCGTGTTTCAACCGCTTAATGACAAACAGCCCGTCGCAGGTGAGGGTCGCGGGTCTGCCGCCGTCGGTGACCATGACGCTCGTCCCCGTTCGCTTCTCCAGGTTCAGGTGCTCGATCGTCACGTCCTGCGGCTGCTGCACCGCAATCGTGACACCCTCGGGTTCTCCCTGCCATTGCAGGTACGTCGCCAACGGGCCGGCGCCGCCGAGGCGGTAGTCCTTGCCCGAAACGCAGAGCGTTTGTTTCACGGCGTAGCGGCCGGCGGGCACGTAGGCGATGGCGTCGTGTCCGTGTCGGCGCGCCGCGTCGATCGTCCGCTGAATGGCGGCAGTGTCATCCGTGCGAGCATCGCCGACCGCTCCGAAGTCACGCTTGGCGTCGAACACCTTGCCCGCGACCCGGGCGCTCGACTTGAGAAACTGCTGCCGCGGCGAGAGCAACACCCCTGCGGTCTTGCCCGCCGGGATCTCATACAGGTGCACGTTCGCGCGCTCCTTCGCCTCGTGGTTGAACCGAGGCAGCCCGTCCGGCACCATGATTTGCGACCAGATCAGCCGCTGGTGGTGCGAGCGCACGTTGATCGCGCACGTGGCGTCCGCCGGCGGGTCGGTGAACGTGCAGTCGAACACCATCACCGGCGCCCCGGTAACCGAGACGGCGCCGCTCGGGTCCTGCCAAGCGGCCACGGTACAACCCTCGATCGCCAGCGTCGCTACCGGATTGGCGTGGGTGACAAACAGCCTGGAATTCAGCGAAGTGCAGCGGCGGATCGAGCTGCCGTGCTCGGAAGCGGAGCGAATGTCGACGACCCGGCTCTGCTCGAAGTGACAGTTGCGCGCGTAGAAGTTACCGTGGATGCATTCGATACCGGTGCCGCAGCGGCGGAACTCGCAGCCGTCAAAAGTGATGTTGTAGTCGTTGAACTGCGTGAACGACATCCCGATGCCGCAGTTCTCGAACAGGCAGTTCTCCAGCGAAGTTTCGGCGATGGCGAACTTGTCGTCGGTCGGCTCGGCATAGACCCCCGCCTTGGTGAAGTTGCGGAACGCCACGTGCACCTTGCGGTGGACGGTCTCGAAGGTGTACAGGGAGCGGTGGTAATGGCCGAGCGCCGCCTTTCCCGCGCCGTCGAAGTCGAAACCGACCCAACGGGAGTAGCACATGCCCTCGGCCTGAACCAGTGTGCCGCCCTCCGGCCCGTCCCAGCGGATGCGCGTGTCCCGCCCGTGGCCGATCAGCGCGATACCGCGCAGCGCCTTTTCGTTCGGGCTCCTAATGAACAACGTGCCGGTGACGCGGTAGTCACCGGGAGGGAAGTAGACCGTCACGCCGTTGGCGATCAGGTCGAGCGTCGCCTGGATGGCGCTGGTGTCATCGACCTTGCCGTCGCCGACTGCGCCGGTGGCCTTGACGCTGCGCCAGTCGGAGCGTGGTTCCCAATCCAGGGACGGTAACTGCGGCAACGGCGTCGGGGCCGCGGCCGCCGCCCGTGCGATCAGCAAAATCAGGACGGCCGATATTCGCCATTGGTGCGTCATGGGTGTAACTCCAGTACCTCTCACGTGCTGCCGTTGATGGGAATCGGCCCTTCGATCTTCGTGCGCGGCTCTTTGCCGTTGCTCTGCACACTACTCGTCCCCGAACCACCCCCTGGGAATATACAGGGACCAGACTTCGCCGCTGAGGGGTTTGGCGTGGCCGCCCGCGATCCACATCTTGTCTTTGAAGACAAAAGCGGAGTGCTCGTGGCGTGGACTCCAGGTCACGTTAGATTTCAATTCCGACCAGTTCTCTCCATCCTTCGAGTACCAGACGTCCACAATCAGCTCGTTCCCATGACTCGATCCTCCCAAGACCCACATCCGGTCCCGGTAGACAACGGCCGAGAACCATATCCGCGCTTTCCATGGAGCCTGTTCCAGCACCTTGGCCCAGTGGATTCCATCCTCTGAGCACCAGACATCGTTCAGCACCTGCATGTTTGGCTTGTAGTTGCCGCCGCCCAGGATCCAGATCTTGTCGTTCAGCACAACCGCCTGGTGCAGCGCCCGCGGCGACCAGCCCGCACAACTGGTTGCCAGTTCCCACTGCTGACCGTCCGAAGAAGACCAGACATCGTTTTTCAGATGCTTGTCGTCCTCGGCAAACAGATAGTCCTCGGTCCCCCCGAGTATCCACATCCTGTTCTTGAACACGACGGCCCCCGCGCCCATTCGTGGCGACCAGCCTGCATTTTTTGCCTGCTCCCACTTGATGCCGTCCGTCGACCACCACACTTCATGCGTCGCCGCATGGCCGGGGAGCCGTCCGTTGTACCATCCTCCCATGAACCACATCTTATCCTTGAAAACGAGTGTCATCGGAATGTCGCTGCTCTTCCACCCAGCGGTGTTGGTGACCATTTCCCAGTTCTTACCGTCGGACGAAAACCAGACGTCGCGCGGAGCGGGCACAAAGGAATTGAACCATCCGCCGAAGATCCACATCTTATCGCTATAGACAACTTCCCCCTGAGAATCGCGAGGCCGCCAGCCTGCGCTATCTGTGACCTTCACCCAGTTCACGGCCTCTTCCTCGCCGAATGCGTTTGTCGCTGCCATCATCACGATGAGTCCGCCAATTAACGCGATCTGATTCATGCCCATTCCCTTCACCAAAGTCGATGACCTTTCGATCCACTAGTCAGCCTACCAGAATCCTCACACCTCCACACTGCCAGGCTGCGTCTCGCGTTACGTGTATTGGCGAGCGTGCGACAAAATGGCTGAAGCTGTTGACGACCCGTTACCGGCTGCATAGGCTGCACGCTGATGAGCCAACCGGCCGAGTGTTCCATTACGAAAGGTACTGCCGTGGTAACGATGCGTCCCCTGTCAATCATTGTCATGTGTTATCTCTGCTGCTTCGCATCGGCGGCGGCGCAGGAGTTGCCGAGCGAAGCCGCCGTAGCGGAGGAGTTTCGGCGACGTGATCGGGATGGCGACGGCGCACTGTTGCGCGATCAGATGGAAGCGAATGTGCCATTCGATCTAATGGATGCGGATAGCGACGAACGGCTGACGCTTGCCGAGGTCCAATCCTTCCTGGACAAACTACCGCTGGAACGGACGTTGCCTCTCGTCGACGAAGCCGACTTGTCACGGCCGATGAAGCCGATCGAGCAGCGGATCGCCGACCGAGATTTTCCATCAGTTTTCCAGGCATGGTCGCCGGCAACCAACCTGGACAGTGAACACCGAGTGGTGACCATCGCGCGCCACGACTTGGTGTTCCTGGGGCCGGGCGCGACTGGTTTGCGTTGGAGCAAGACACCCACCGGTCTGGCCGACGGATTCACGCCGGAGAGCATTGGGCGCGCCGAACGATACCGCGCGACACTGAATGCTCTGAATCCAAACTTGATCTTGCTGGCCGAGATCCGTTATCGCGACGCCATGGACGGCTATTTACCCACGGACCACGCCTGGTGGAAACGTGACGCACAGGGGAAACGCATCGTCGGCTGGGAGGAAGGGCCGGCGTACGAGCTTGACTTCGCCAATCCTGAACTCCGCGAGCAAGTTGCCCGTCAGGCGAGGGCCGCCGTGGAGAGTGGCGTTTTTGACGGCGTGATGCTTGATTGGTGGAGCGATGACACTGAGCGACTGGCGCTGATCAAGGCGGTACGCGAGGCTGTCGGCTCGGACGCCGTGATCCTGGTGAACGCCAACGATCGGCAAACGCCGGAATCCGCGCCCTTCGTGAATGGTTACTTCATGGAATGTTGGCGGAGTGAAACTCGCGAGGATTGGGACCGCATCGCTGCCACGTTGCGGTTTGCCGAAAGCGAGCTTCGCCAGCCTCGAATCAACTGTCTCGAAACCTGGTATCAGGATTCACGTGAGGACAGGCACCGGATGCGGGCAACAACCTGCCTCGTTCTGACTCAAAGCGACGGATGCTGTCTATTTTCCGATCCTAACGACTTGCCCTCACCGGATCATCTGCACGACTGGTATCCGTTCTGGGACACGCGTCTGGGGAAACCTGTCGCGGCCGGCGTGATCGAGGAAGACGGTTCGTCGACACGCGAGTTCGAATACGGGACCGTCGTCTACAACCCGATCGCCAATCCACCCAAGACGGTGCGATTCGACGAGCCGCGGCGTAGCGCGTCAAGCGGTCGAACAGCGAAGGTGCACCAGATCGACGCGCTCGACGGCGATGTGTTCCTGCGGCCCGACGCGCCGGTCGAAGAACCGGCCGAAAAAGCGTTAAGCAGCAAGCCACAGCCGATGCCGGTCATTCGCCAGGGACTTACCGGCTGGCGACTGCTGGAGCGTGGGGCGCATCTGATCGAAGATTTCGACGCAACGGAGGCCGATCTGGCGCGTTGGCGAATCTGGCACTCCAATCCACAACAGGTGACGTTCGGGTTTGACGGCGGCCGATTCTCCATCCAGGCAACCGGTCCGATCGGCCACAACGGGTTGTGGCAGTTGAAAGCCCGGCGGTTCAAAGATGTAACGCTTGTCGGCCGCATGGATATGGAAAGCGGCGTTGCGCGGTCGCACGATCTGTGTCTGCATCTGTGCGGTGGCGACATGCCGACCAGTCCCGATCATTGGGTCGAAATTGCCATGGGGGATTTGGATGGCGATCAGGTGGAATTCCGTGTCTTTGCCGCCGTGGAAAAGGGCGCCTTTACACAGTCGAACGAGAGGGTGATTCTGTCGCGAAACAACGATCACGGATTTCTCGCCAGAATCTCACTCGATGGCGGCGCGAACCTCTGCAGCGCGGAGGTCCGTGACGAGAACGGCACCTGGCGCGCGATCATCGATCCAACCCTGTTGCGCCTCCGCACGACCCACTGCGAGGTCAAAATGCGTGGTGAAGGCAGACGCCAGCAAGAGGCGGCGGTCAGCCGCGGCTGGTTCGACGATGTGAGAATCTATCCCCGAGCCGTTGCGCATCCGATCCTGGTGCGACTTGTCGGACCGGATTCGCAACCGATCTTCCGACGCGCAGGCGACACCTGGCCTCCGAAGATCCAGGTTAAGGGACACGATCCGGATTCGCTGGAGGAACTGGTTCTGGAGTTGTGGACCATCGACGGTCAACACTGCGTATCTCGAGTGCAATCAAGCAATTTCGCCTATTACATGCTGCCTGTGGTCCACGAAAAATGGGACGTGTTTCCCGTGGCCGCGAGACTGCGTCTATCGTATCGCGGCGAGTCGCTGGGTGAAGTGGAGATTCCCCTGGACGGACTGAACGGCGTTTATCCCGACGACGTGTTCGAACTGACCGTCGAATAAGGCAATGACGAGCATCCGGGCTGATGGCGCGGGTTGTCCGGATGGTCGAATACCGCCACAGCAAGCGGTCTGCCTTCCGCGGCCGCGGTGCGGTCACACCATCAGATCGGCAGACGCTACGCCGCCGCACTTCTGCATTCGTCGCGCCCGGCACACGGGGTGCTTCACAAATGAAGCAATAGAGAGCACGACCAGAATGAACCGCAAACTTCGCGCGATCTACGTGGCGATCCTCGTCGGTGACGCCCCGTCACACCACCGGTAACTTGTAGCCCTCTCGGCGCGGGCGGGATCGGGGCTTGTTTGCTTCCTCGTCACCGATGAACTCCTCCTTGACAGGGTTCCACCGCAGCTTACGGCCCAGTTCGCGGCAAATGTTGATTAGATGGCAGATCGTCGTGCTGCGATGCCCGACCGTCGCCGAAGTAACTGTTCTTTCCCGCGTTCGCATGCAGTGCACCCAATTACCGATGTGTTCGCGCGACACGCTGGCGTACTCCGACTTGTCCGCCGGCGGCGGCGCGCCCTGAACCAACTCCGGCGGATTACTGGCCAACCGATTGCGGTTGATCTCGATTTTGCCATTCTTGCCAAAAAAGATCCCTCCCATGCGAGGACCTTTATCCTCGGGCATATCCAGTTTCAGAATCGTCCCACAGGCGTAGCGCATCGAGACTCGACCATCCGGCCGCGATTCCTCCGGCCAGATTTCCACAGGACCCGTGTCATCCGTGCCCAGGGCCCGTTGCACCTGATCGAAGGCGTGGATCCAACCGGTCACGAGCCACCCGCAGTATTCCCGATAACGCGGCCATCGGCCAAGACCAGGGTGGTCGCGGTCGTCTTCAAGAAGCAACGTCGGTTCGTTCGCTTGTTCTGCATCCGCGTTTCCCCTTTTAGGAAAGTTGTTCTGGCCACAGCATTCGATCAGTGTAGGCTAAGTATACGCTCACGATCTGTGTCGACATCAGAAGACGCCACATGTGATCCTGGGGAAGAGGACGGTTCTGGATCGTAACAGATCGGAAGATACAATGGGGCGATCATCAGGAGGTTGCCACCATGTATTACCTCCGTATGCTCTTTGTTGTGCTGATCGCCGGGCGTCAGAGAGAATTCGGCCTCGACGCAATAATACAAATCGAATTCACCCCGCACGAAGCAGTTGTGGATTCCCCTCAATTTACCGCAACACGATTGGGCCTCACTGAATCTGGAAATCAAGGTGACTGTTGACGGGGCGAAGCAGCCTCAGGTCCACATTCCGGCGAGGCCTTTTTCGGGTGTCATGCACGATCTGGACCCTTACTTCATGAACCACGGAGTCCAATGATGAATAAGACGCTTTTCACGCTGTTTTGTGGCCTGTTTCTGGCAGCATCCATCCAGGCCGGTGAATCGTGTCAGGCCCCGTTCGATGTCGATGTCGCAAAACCCCGGGTGCCGGACAGACTTTGCCGCGTGACGCTCGACCAGCAGGAATTGGGCGGAGAAATCGACCGTCGCATCCATAATCTGATTTATCAGAACTACATGGTGGTCGATCTGGACGGCAAGTGGCTCAATCACTTTCGCGACCGCACGGACCGCGGCAACCGCTCGCACGTCTACTACGGCATTGGCAAGGTGTTCGACGCCGGCAGCCTGTTCGCCGCCTACGCGGGTGACCCGAAAGTCGCCGCACGCACGCAGTACATCATCGACCGCCTGGTGAAGTCCCGCGACGCCGACGGGTACCTCGGGTTCTGGAACGTCGAGCCGGAAAATCGGCAAAATCACATCAACTGGATTCTCCACGAGCAGGAATACATCAACCTGGCGTTCGTGCGGAACTATCGCTGCACAGGCAATCCCCAATCGTTGGCCCACGCGAGAATCATGGGCGATTACATCCTCAAGACGTTTCCCACGCCGCAGAATCCGTGCTGCGACGCGGGCCAGATCTGCACGGCGGGCCTGCCGGAAGGGATGCTGGAACTGTACCGCGTAACGGGCGACAAGCGCTACTTCGACTTCGCCGCCGACGTGCCGCACGGGAACGAGCACGGCGAGGTCCAACTTGCGTCGCTCAGGACGTGGGAGCAGGATTTCAGCCGCCGCCCGCGCCACGTGTACGTCATGCTCGCCCGTTGCTACGCCCAGACCGAATTGTACCGCCTGACCGGTGAGGAGAATCTCCTGAACATGAGCCAGTTCATGCGAAACGAGTTGCTCAAGAAGGGCGAGGGCGGCATGCTGGTCACCGGCTCGTGTTCCGACGGCGAACAATTCACCTACAACCAGAACGGACGCGGTGCCATCGGCGAATCGTGCGTCACCGCCTACGTTCTGCGATGGATCGACAGCCTCATGCGGCTGGAAGGCGACATGCGATACGGCGATTTGCTGGAACGTACTATCTACAACGCCCTGCTGGCGGCCAACTCGCCCGACGGACGCTGGATCCGCTACTTCACCCCGCTGACCGGCGACCGCCGGTACGACACCCGCGACTTTTTCTGCTGCTGCGGGAATTATCGCCGGGCGGTGGCTGAGTTGCCGCAGAAGGTGTATTACCGCACACCGGAAGGCGGAATCGCGTTGAATCTGTTCACCAACTCGAAAAAGGCGTTCGACGTGAAAGGGCAGACCGTCACGATTCTGCAGGAAACCGCGTACCCGAACGACGGCGACGTAAAACTGACGTTCTCGCCCCAAAACCCAAAGGAGAAGCCGGTGGCGTTCGCGTTTCAATTCCGCACGCCGCGCTGGTGCGAGAAAATCACGTTGCGGGTGAACGACGAAACGCCGGTGACGATTGACCCGCTGGGGCAGAAACTTGGGTGTTACGTGCTGAATCGGACATGGCAGGACGGCGACGTGGTGAACATCTCGATGCCGATGGCGTGGCGATTGCTGCGCGGTCGGGCGGTACAGGACGGCCGTGTGGTGCTGTTGCGTGGCCCGATAGTGTATTGCATCGGCAAAGACCAGAACGCCGAACTGCTCGAAGAAAAATGCCCCGAACCGCGGAATCTGGTCATCGACCCTGCTTCCATCGCCAAACCGATGGAAGATGATTCGATTCGTCCGAACGGTTTGAAGGTCGTCGCCAAAGCGTGGCTGAATCAGGACCCGACCGGCGAGAAAGTCGATGTCACCCTGACCGAGTTCATCGACCCCAGCGGCCAGGACGTGTACTTCTGCGTGCCGAACCTGGCGGACACGTCGCCGGTTCGGCTGACGGACGACGAAATCGTGTCGTGGCCGAACGAGTTTGTCAACGCACACGTGGTCAAGGCGTTTTACGGGCCGAAGGCGACGGGCGACCTCGAAGCAGTCTTCGAAATCCGGGGGGATGTCGTCGCGGATTTGGCCGCGGATTACATCAACCCCGGCGGCAAAACCGGTGTGAAAGCGGAATTCCCCGACGCGACGGGCGGAGGTTGGGCGTTTTACAACTGCAAGAACGGCGGGCTGCTGTCCACCGCTGCGGCCGGCGATATGAAGCCGTTGAACTCGCAATTCAAGGCGTTCGGCTCGCCTCTGGGTTACGCCTACGGGCTGCAGAATCAGGGCGATCAGCTCGGCTTCGTGTCCAACTACGCCCCCAGCGACCGGCAGGAAGACGCCTGGCGGAATCACTACACCAAACAAATGTTCGACCAGGTGCTTTCCGCCGCCGAGCGGAACGATTTCCTTTACACGCACCCGATTTCCGACACGGCGTGCTACAACGTTTTCCGGTGGACGCCCTCTGCCGACGTGCAAGTGGGGCGAGCTTCCAGCTTGCCTCTTCCGGAAGACTCGCAAGCTGGAAGCTTACGCCACGCGACGAAACCAACGGCCGATTACCTAACGCTGTGCGGCACGCTGTTCTCGAATCTGGGCAACGGCGTCGAACTCCGCGTCATCCGCTGGAACGACGACACACGGTACGATGTCCTCGGCACATTCAACACAAAAGACCTCGCGGTCGGCAAATGCGGCACCGCCGAGTTCGTCCTGCGGCTGGCACCCGGCGAAGTTGGCAAGCATATTGACTTCGTCCTGCACAACGCCGGTTCCCATATCTGCGACGCGACCGCCTTGAAAATCCGGGCGTACACCAACGTGCAGCGGGCCGCCATCCAAACCGACGTGACGGAACGGGTGCAGGCGAAATTCCACAACCGCCTCGTCACGCCGCTCGGTCCGTACGCCGAACTGTTCGGCGACGTGGCACCCGCTGCGGAAAAGACACTGAAAGTCAAACTCCACTACTGGCGGGACGGCGTGGTGAAATACCTCGAATTCCCTCAGGACGCGGCCCTGGACTTGACCGTGGCGAATTTCAAAACACCTTCAGAGCCGTGAATCAACCGCAGACGGAGGCGCGAAGGCGATTGGAGTTTACGGTCGCGCCGGCGGCAAGCGGCGAGACGTTGCGCGTGGTGGTGGTTCAGCAGGAGCTGGCGCCGGGCGACACGTTGGTCGAAGCCAAAATGAAGATCGAACAGCCGCGGTTGTGGGAGCTGAATGATCCCCTTCTCTATCGCTTCACCGCACGGGCCGCAATATATCGGGAGGGCGAAGCTCCTGCTGAGCCATCTGCCACCGATGCGGCTCGGCGGGAGCCTCGCCCTCCCAACTCGCACGAGTGGACTGTCTCCTTCGACGAGCGCTCGGCGCGTTGCGGCTTCCGCGAGTCCCGGTTCGAGAACGGTTTCTTCCGCCTCAATGGCCGGCGCATCTTCTTACGCTCGACGCATGCGGCTACCAGCACGTCCAGCAGAAGCACGGCGCGACATCCGTAGACGCCGTGACCCTCCGCTTCACGTCCGGGAAACAGCAATTCCGCATCTGGATCGTGCCGACCGACGACACGCCCACCGACGTGATGGTGGCGGAGGGACCGACGAACAGGCCCGATGCCAGGATGCCGATGCTCATCTTGCGACGCACAGCCACGCGTACCAGGTTTGTGACGGTGCTGGAACCGGTTCAGGAAGTTGAATCTCTTCAGGCCGTACGAGCCGACACGGGCGCTGATGGGAATCGGATTTCTTTGGTCCTCGAATGGCCGACCGGCAGTGACCGCCTGACGCTGCGCTGAAGCGCGTCCCCCCGCTGTCCGCAAAGGCAGGGCCTTTGTCTGCTGGTACAGCCAGAACGTCGAAGGCGTACTGTTCCGTGACTGCGCCTTCGAGGGCACGGCCGACTACTGGAAATCCACCAGCATGGTGCTCAACGTCTCCTTGATCGCGCCGCCGGTGATGACGGCTCGGAACAGGACGGGGTAGCCGGTGACTTTGAACTTGTCGGTCTGCGGGCCGAGTTTCACGATGGCGGACCAGATACGGCCGTCTTTCTCTTTGCCGGATTTGAGCAGTTGCACATAGGGCTCGCCGTTGATCCGTACGGGGGCGTACCAGGAGTCGCGAAACAACTCGACGATCGCATCGGTCGCCGGCTTTTCGAGAAACAGACGAAAGAGCAGTTCGTCGCCGGTCTTCAGCGTTCGCGGCAACGGCGAGCCGTCGGTCAGGGTGATAGCCAGCCCGTCGGTGGGTTGCGTCGAGAGGCTCACGTCCGCCAAGGCATAGTCGATGCCCTTCATCACGTAGATGTTCAGCAGCACTTGCCGCTGCTCGCCCGAACGGAAAATACCGTTCAACGCGTGCGTGTCCGACGTGTAGCGGCCCGGCTTGATGGTGTGCACCGCGGAACGAGACGCCGTTTTACCGGACGGATCGCCGAAACTGACGTTCAGCCACTGATAGCCTTCGCCTTGGATCTGCGGCACCGAGATCTGGAGAAAACGGTGCTCGGGCGAGCACGGCAGCAGGCGGCTCATGGACGCATAGCCGGCGGGACTGGTCGCAGTGCACATGAGACGTCTGTTCTCGGCATCGTACTTCGCGGTGAAGTCCGCAGGATTCAGCACCCAGGCGTCGGAATCGCCTTCGTAATGCTTCGGTTTGTGCTTGAACGAAGAGAAATCGTCTCGCCACAACGGCGGTGCTTGCGATGGGGTAACCGCGGCTTCGGTGACAGACTCGGCCGGCGCTTCGATGCGAGCCAACGCCAGTGGTTCGCGGAGATGCGGACCGGCTTCGGCGTACGCTTCGATTTCGCGAACCATGGCCCGCGGCGGATCCGCGTTCTCGCGCAAGGCTCGCGCCACCAAACGTACCTTCAGTGTCGCAACCGGCTCCGTCAAAGTATGTTCGGCCACATCCAACGCGTTGCCGCGCACCTCCGCCTGCTGAACCGAACCATCCGCGGCGCGAAACTGCAAGTCGTAGTCTCGCAGATTCGGACTGTGCAGCACGACGCGGCGAACGGGTCTTTCTGCAGGCAAGGCGAATTCGATCCACTGCGGCAACTCGGCGTGCGTCACGTGCCAGCCTTCGTCGTCGGTAATGCCGTTGATCGCGTAGTAGAAGATCTGGGCGAACCAGGGAATCGTTCCCTGCGACGCCCGCGCCTTCACGCCTCGACCAGCATGCAGCAGATTGCCGGGCTTGGCCGTGTCGTTTTCGAACTTCGCGATTTTCGCGTCGACCTGCGTCACGGTGGGCAATTTCAAACCGCGTGGATTCGTCGAATAGACGCACGCTTCGCCGGCGGGGATCTCGTCGGCAAACGCGCCGTTGTCAACGGTAACTTCGCGAGCTTCGCTGACCACCGCGAGTGTCGGCATCGTTAGCGCGGGATGCTGGATCGTGAATCGTCGAGCCGTCTCAGCGGCGTTCATCACGATCAGAGCAACGTGCTGACCGTGCCCGCCGATCCAAGTGAGGACATCCTTGGATGGCGATGACGGGCTGCCGTTTTGGCTGGCGGTGTCCTGAACGGAAAGCGGCGACAAGTCGCCGCACTCCAAAAAGGGCTCCAGGAATCGCACTTCTCGCCACAGATGGGGCAGCCCGATCCGCAACCGGGGCTCGGGCAGGAAGAAGTCGCTGGCGTAGCCGGTGAAGCCGCGTCCGCCGGCTGCGAGCGTCGCCAAATACTGCCCACGCATCACGCGGTACGAGAAGGGCGGCTGAGTACCGTACTCAGCGGTGAAGTGGGTGTGGTGCGCGGCATGCCACGGGGTCAGCATCAAACCCTGTCCCCGCCGCATCACGCTGTTCGCCTTGTTCAGAAAGTTCGGCACGTAATTCGGCTTCGAACCATATGGATCGGGTGATAGAATATCGCAACAGCGGAAACCGATCTTCTGGATGCCGTCCAGCGTGTCGTTGGTGACGACGACCGGGTGATAGGGATCCAGCTCGCAAAGCGTGCGATAGTAGGCTTCCAGGTAATCGGCCCGAAAGTCGTTGATCTCCGGCTCGTCGGCGATGTACCAGCCGAAGAGGCCCGGCTCGTCCTTGAGCAACTCGACCATTTTCCGGAGCATCTCGCGGCACTGGTCGCTGGGAGCCGACAGCTTCGTATGCTCGGTCGGCACGGGATGTCCAGGCTGTTTCCACAGTTCGAACGTGTAGAGCAGCCGAGCTGGCTCAAGATTCACCATTGTCCGAATGCCGTGCTCGCGGAACAATTTCGAAACCGGCTTCTTGTCCGGGTAGGTGATTACGCTTGCCGTCTGGAGGTTCTGCAACGCGAGGACCTCCGGCCGCGGGTCGTCGAGCCGCACAGCGCCGTACCAGCCAATTTGTACGGTCGGTTGTCCATCGATGACGATGTTGCGGTGCTCGTCGATCCGCACTTCACTCCCCGATGATGGCGACAGCTTGCGAATGTTCACCTTCGCTGTCGCCACTTCCCGGCCGCCCGCATTAATCGCATTCACTTCGACCACGTAAGTTCCCACCGGCAGAGCTTCGCCGTCGAATCGTACGTCATCCGTCGGCTTCAACCCCGGTTCTGTGACGACGAGTTCGCGTCCTTGATCGTCGAGCAGCCAGCCGCGCAGGTCGACGACTTGAGAGCGCATTGCTTCAGGCAACTCAGCCCGCACCACGATCGGCTGTTCCGTCTGGGTGGCGTAAATCGAATCTCGATACGCCGGCTGCAGCACGTCGAGCGACATGCCCTCGTCCCCAGCAGCGAGTGCGTTCCCGCCGCATCCAAACAAGCAACCGAGCAGCAAGAGGTGTTGACGGTTGATCACGTCCGATGCGAGGCATCTCAGCCGCAAAGCCATCCCTTGCGGGGTCCAACGGAGAACCCCAATCCCAGTCTTTGCCACGGCTTGTCTCCTTTGCTTCGTCGGACGATCCTGAATTCTTGGCACCTCAGCGAGCATCTCGACTCTCGTCATTCCGAACCAACGGGCACGGCCGCTGGGCAACCGTATGGTGCGTCTTCCTGCCGCCGTGACAGTCTTTGTTTCTCACCGTGACAGGCCTTGTGTCTGAATTGACAACCTACACGTTCCAAACCACACCCATTTTTGCGGATCGTTTTGGCCTGTACCTCTTGACACTTCACTATTACACTTTACTGTGTAACCGCCATGAGTACAAAGACTGCTAGCATTGTTAAGAAGAAACCTGCTCCGCGGGTTGAAGTAGTGCATCGTCCGTTGTTAGGTGCTGACGAGGCCGGTGCGCTTGCACGCTTGTTCAAGGTGTTCGCCAACGACACTCGGTTACGTCTGCTTCATGCTTTGGTGCGCGAAGGCGAAATGTGTGTCACCGATCTGGCGGCTGCGGTCGACATGAAGCCGCAGGCCGTCTCGAATCAACTTCAGCGGCTAGTTGATCGAGGCTTCCTGGCCGCCACGCGCACCGGCAACAACATTTACTATCGAGTCGTCGATCCGTGCGTGCCCATTCTTTTGGAGCGTGGGCTGTGTCTCATCGAATGTTGGCCCGAATAGTCGCACGAGCGGGCGGATGCATCTTGTCCGCCCACTCGCAGGCGTTTGAAGATTCTCATCTTTGAAAGGAGAGAAAAATGGAGCGATTCGCATCATCTCGCGTATCATTGTTGTGGATAGCAATGCTGGTTTGGTGCCTTGTTTTTCAGGCGTCGCTGGCGGCATCCGAAGAAGAATCCGTTGCCCCGCCGTTTCCTATTCCCGAGTACGGTGCAAGTACACCAGAGCCGAATTGCTGCCCGGCGAATGCAGCCACGAAGTGCGGCCAAGCCGCGTGCGGTACAAAGTGTTGCTCGGCTGCTGCCGCTGCCAAGTGCTGCCCGAAGGCGCAACAAGCGAAATGCGGTTCGGCTGCGGCGTGCAAGAAATGCTGTGCGCCGGCGGCTGCATCGAAGTGCGGTCAGGCAGGGTGCAGTGCGGCCGCCGCGAAATGCGGCCAAGCCGCCTGTGGTGCAAAATGCGCTACCGTGGCTGTCGCTGCGAAATGCTGCCCCCAAACACAGCAAGCGAAAGGCTGTGCCGCAGCGCCGGCCAAGCCATGTTGTGCGGCTGGTGCCGCTGCGAAGTGCGGTCAAGCGAGTGGCGAACCGAAGTGTTGCCCCGCGGCCGCTGCCCAGTGCTGCCCAAAGACGCAGCAGGCGAAATGCGGTTCGGCTGCGGCGTGCAAGAAATGCTGTGCGCCGGCGGCTGCATCGAAGTGCGGTCAGGCAGGGTGCGGTGCGGCCGCCGCGAAATGCGGCCAAGCCGCCTGTGGTGCAAAATGCGCTACCGTGGCTGTCGCTGTGAAATGCTGCCCCCAGGCACAGCAAGCGAAATGCTGTGCTGCAGCGCCGGCCAAGCCAGGTTGTGCGGCTGGTGCCGCTGCGAAGTGCGGTCAAGCGGGTGGCGGACCGAAGTGTTGCCCCGCCGCTGCTGCCAAATGCTGCCCAAAGGCGCAGCCAAGCAAGTGTTGTGCGGAAAAGAAGTAAGGAAGCATGACGTACTTGGCCCTGGCTGTTTCCCTCTGGGTAGGGACGGCCGCTGACATTGAATCATCGGCGCCGGAGTACAAGCCAGTTTCTGCGAAACTGGTTTGTCCCCGCGATGGCTTGGGAAACGTAATCGCCAAACTGGAAACTGGTGGCGATGTGCGCGTTGCCTACCTTGGTGGTTCGATTACGGCTGCAGCCGGGTGGCGAGTCAAAACGCGCCAGTGGTTTGCCCAGCAATATCCAGACTCTCAGGTCAGCGAGATCCACGCGGCGATCGGCGGCACGGGCAGCGACCTGGGCGTGTTTCGGCTCGACCATGACGCTTTGCAGCACAAGCCGGATTTGCTGTTCGTCGAGTTTGCGGTGAACGACGGCGGCGCGTCGCCGGAGCGTATTTGGCGAGCCATGGAAGGCATTGTTCGTCAAACGTGGGCCGCAGACCCACGGACCGATATCTGCTTTGTCCACACGTTTCGCGTCGGCTACGAAAAAGACCTGGGGCAAGGGCAATGTCCGCAAGCCGCCGCGGCCATGGAAATGCTGGCGGACCACTATGGAATCCCGTCGATCAACGTCGCGCTACGCATTGTCGAATTGAATCAGGACGGCAAGCTGACCTTCAAGTCCGACGAGCCAACGCCCGCGGGAGTGGTTCGGTTCTCCAAGGACGGCGTGCATCCGCTGGACGCCGGACATCAGATATACACCGACGTGATTGCCGATGCAGTGAAGGCGATGCGGCAAACGTCACAGCCTGTTGATCACGCCGCCAAGCTTGGCAAGTCGTTCGTACCCAACCATTGGGAAGCCGCCAAGATGGTGCCGCTATCGCCGGACATGCTCAGCGGCGATTGGAAGCAACTCGACGACGAACATGTCTTCACAAAACGATTCGGCGGCCGCATGGGAACGCTGTGGGAAGCGACTCAGCCAGGAAGCCGCATCACTTTTCGTTTTCGCGGATCGCAGGCGAAGCTCTACGACTTGCTCGGTCCCGACGGCGGGCAGGTGATGATCACCGTCGATGGACAGACGCGAGCAAAGCCGGTCCCCAGGTTCGACAGCTATTGCACCTATCACCGAATCGCCACGCTATCCGTTGCCCAAGGGCTGGATCCTAACGAAGTCCACGCGGTCACCATCGAAATCCATCCGGACCAGCCCGACCGCCAGCCTGTTGCCTTTCGGCTGAAGGACCCCGACCGGGAACTCAAGTCGCCGAAGTATCAGGGCACAAACGTTCGCGTGGGTGGGATCCTGCTGCTGGGCGATTTGGTCGAGTGACTACTCCTTTCGATCCTCCGTCGCGGCCTGGATGACGTCCAGGTAGGGATCGCACTGGCGATGGCTGGTCACCTGTTGGATCGCCTTTTGCCAATCCCATTGCTCGACCCAGTGCAGGTAGGCGATCACCGCGCTGGGCGAACGATTGATTCCCGCAGTGCAGTGGACGTAGACGGTGTGGCCGTCCTTTAGAAGACTGTCCAGTGCCTGGACGCATTGCGGAAGGTGTCTGCGGAGCGCGTCCGCGTCGAAATCCCGAACAGGCGTTCGCCGGGCCTCGATGCCCACATGGCGATAGTGGGCCGCCAAAACGTCCCAGTCGATTCCCCAGTATTCGAAATCTTCTTCGGTTTGAACGTTCAATACGGCCGTGATACCGACATTGTCTTTCAGCCAATCGATGTGCTCGGCCGTTCGCGGACAAGCGCCCACGAAGATTTTGGGCAGAATTTGGTCAAGGTCCACGGCGATGGGCTCCATGAAAAGCAGCAAGCGTGACGAGTATGGGAAAGCCAATTCTACCGCCCGAGATACCTGGACCGCCAGTCCTGTCCGGGACACGCTCTCTACTTGACATGCGACCATCCAGACTCATATTCGTAAGGTCTCGTCGACTTCGTTTGTTCACCATGGTGAACAAGTTAAAGAAGTCGGAAAAAGACGAACACGCCGATTGAACACAGTGTTCGCTAGCACCACAAGTTGCACGAACCGATGCGTCACGCAAACGGTGAAGTGCGATGCGAAAAAATATCGGCTGACATTGACAGATTGGATTTGTTGATCTAAAACGCCAGCTCTATTCGCCACTTGTCTCCCGACATCATAGTAGATCATCATGAATCGCTTTCGACGCTGGCCAGACGAGGCCGCTGAGCCGTCCGGGTCCATCGCTTACGTGGATCGTTCAACCCGGCAAGGCTCCGAACGCGGCAATCTTCACCACACGCTTTTAACACCTTATCACCACACGCCGGACTATCCTTACCCGCTCGTGGTATGGCTGCATGGTCCGGATGACGACGAACGTCAAGTGTGTCGTGTCATGCCCCACGTGAGCCTGCAAAGCTACTTGGCCGTGGGACCACGAGGTTGCTGTCCGCCAGAGTTGGGCCATCCTGGCTACCAATGGCTTCAGATGGATGATGCCATCCACGCAGCCGAACGGCGCGTATTGGACAGCATCGACATCGCATGCAGCAAGCACAACGTGGCCGAAGACCGCGTGTTCCTGGCCGGTTACCAGTGCGGTGGTACCATGGCACTGCGCATTGGCTTGCGTCGTCCCGAGTTGTACGCCGGCGCGATCTCGATTGGCGGGCCGTTTCCCGAGAGGCTTGGGCCGATTCCCCAGTTGCGATCGGCCCGCTCGCTGCCAATGCTTATCGCCCAGGGCCGGGAATCGGAGTATTACCCCGCGGAAAAAGTTTGTGACGAGTTGCGTCTGTTTCACGCAGCATCGCTGCACGTAACACTGCGCACGTACCCATGCGGCGACGAGTTGTTGACGAACATGCTCAGCGACATGCACGCGTGGATGATGGAGCAGATGAACGGAGTCAGCCAGTCGACCGCTGACAACGTCCATGTGTACCCAGGCGGGCGGAACTGAGTTTCGCTCCCAGTCGTGCACCTCCTTCGGCAGCGCAAATCCCGTGCTGCCAGTTACTTAAACGCGCGTTGACACAGCCGAAGCGTTTGAGTACAACCTCCCGGCGTTTTTCTGTCCCGACGCTCGATCGCGCGACTGTAGGCAATTCTCTCCAAAGCGGGGAAACCATGAGCGGAGTCGTACCATTTCCATCACACCGGCAGCCCGCAGAAGAAGGTTATGACGTTAGCGATGTGATTCAGGAGATCTGCGAGTCTCTGGAACCACAGAGTCTGCGGCGCGGTGTCGACATCGAAGTGGATGCTCCGCCGCACATGACGGTTGACGGGAATCGTGGGCGTTTTCAGCAGCTTTTGGAGCGGTTGGTCGCCGTTGTCTTGGAAGCCACGCCCTTCGGCGGCGTCGTCGTCGTGACCGCAGACGGCGACGAAGACGGCGTTGAAGTCGAAGTGGCGCACAGCGGTACAGGCTTTTTCGAAGATACAGAATCTGATACAGCTTCGGCCAACGTTGACCACGGAACCAGCGAGATGGACAAGGGACTGTCCGACTTGCGCAGCATCGTTGGTACCAGCGGCGGTCAGATTCACGCCAGCGAGTGGCTGGACGGCGGAACCGCTTTCACAATCCTGATTCCCCGAACATTGGACGAGGACAGCGGCTCGCGTAAAGCCGCTTAGGGAGTTCCATGGATGGAATTCTTCAGCAAGCTGCACGAACAAGTCGCCGAGCGTTCCCGTTCGCTCACGCCGAGCGCTCGTCTTGCTAGCATCGCGGCCGTCCTGGTGATCCTGGCTGGCGTGGTGTTTCTCCTTTCGTGGCGGTCCAACGAAGTTTACGAGCCGTTGTTCGATAGCCAGACGTTCTCCGTGCGCGATATTGCCAAAATGACCACGGCTTTTCGGAAAGTCGGTTTGGACGATTCACGAAACGTCGACAACCAGATTCTGGTTCCCAGGGACGAGAAAGACGCATACCTCGTGGCATTGGCCGAAGCTGATGCTCTGCCAGCGGATTTCGGCGAATCGGTCGACAAGGCGATCGCCGAAGCCAGCTTCTTCGCTCCCCGTCATCAAGACGACCGGCGTTTCAATCACGCCGAGCTAACGAAACTGGAACGGACCATGGCCGCCTTGGACGGCATTGAGGATGTTTCCGTGCAATACGACGAGGAAAAACGCTCCGGATTTCCTCCAACGACTGAAATGCGGGCCTTGGTGGCTGTTCGAGCCGTCGACAAACGTCAGTTGGAATACAGCCAGATTGATGCCATTCGTGATATGGTCGTCGGCAAATTCGCCGGATTGGATCGTAAGAACGTCACAGTTGCCGACTTGAACGCTTGTGAAGCGTATCCGGGCGACACTTCGTTCGGCGGCGGATGTGCACTTGCTGCAACGAAACGGATGCTCGAACGAGAATTTCGGTCGAAAATCGAGGAGCGACTCTCGATATACCCAGGGGCCAAAGTTGGCGTCAACGTTCATTTGACCGCCCCCGACTCATCCGTATCACAGGCCGGTTCAAGTCCGGAAAACCTGATCAATTCCCTGACGACGACGCTAGTCACTGCTTCGATCGACCTCCCGAAGAGCTACTTCAGGTCGATTTGGCTTGCGAGCTATCCAGAGGCCGAGAAGTCACGGCCCGCCCTAGCGGACTTGGCAAATATCGAGCAAGAAATACAGCAGAAGGTCGAACGAGCCGTGTCGGCTTTGTTGCCCCCCCCAGCACCGCAATGGAACGGCGATTCACAGGTGGTCGTCGCCTCCTACGAAGACAATCTCACGGCGACAACCGATTCGCCCAACCCCGATTCGACGTTGTTTTCGCGAATCGGCGACAACTGGCAACTGGCGGCTCTGGCTTTGTTCACTGTGTTTGGGTGCCTACTCTACTTCGGCCAAAAACGGCATTACCGGCAAGCGCAAGTTGTCAACCACACGCAGAATCCTCCGGCCGCCGTTTCGGTCGCAGCGCATGAGGAATCCGAAGCGAAGCATACAGATCTAGCCCCGGACCAGCGTGACGAACTGAGCAGGCTGATCGAGCGAGATCCGGGCGCGGCCGCTGACGTGTTAACGGAATGGCTCAGGAAGAAAGACGCAGCCTAACCGCAGGCGGAGCAACAGTCTTATGAGCGAACGAGATGATAACCTCCGCAAAGCGGCGATCCTGGTCAAGAGCCTTGACGCCCGGACCGCCGAACGACTGTTGGGGCAGATGAAGCCCGAGGAGGTCGCCCAAGTTCGCAAGGCGATCGAGCAGCTTGGCCCGGTCGGCGCGGATGAACGTGAGCGAATCATTTCTGAATTCATGCACACGGGCTCCGCCCCGGTTGATCCCCCGTCCAACGGCGTCGAGATGGACCGTTCGCTGGCCGAGAGGATCGCCACGTTCCAGGATCCTCCTCCGTGCGTTGAAAGTCGTCGGGCCGAGTCCTCGCGGTTTGCCTTTCTGCAGGACGCGTCGACCGATCGCGTCGCCGAGTTCCTTGCCCGCGAGCATCCACAGACCGTGAGTATCGTTCTGGCTCACCTTCCGCCTCGGCGAGCAGCGAGCGTGCTGGGACGTTTCTCGGCCGACTTGCAGACCGAGGTACTCGGGCGGTTGGTTCGGCTGGACGAGACCGATGCGCGTGTCCTGGGCGAGGTCGAACGCGAGCTAGAGAGGCTGGTCGCGTGCCAGGATGATGCGCCCGAGGAACGCCCGGCAGGGCTGGTCGCTGTCGAAGCGATTTTGGATGCCGCCGGCAAACACGACCGACAGATGCTCCTGACGCGGCTCGAGCAGCACGATCAGCAAGTCGTTCT
>JADHUC010000098.1 GCA_016784735.1 Pirellulaceae bacterium
ATCCCATTGACTCATATGTCGCACTTTTTCACCAAGTGGTTCATGTACCATGACATCCGCTGGAGCGACGAGCCAAACCTGCCCGGCGGGAAGCTCGAACAGCAAATCGCCACTGCTCTGCAATACCCGGTGAGTTGGTCGGCATCTCACATCCGAGGAGACGGAAAAAGAACCTGGGCCGACATAGCAACTTCCGGAGTCGAGGAGGAAGAGAAAGAGAAATGACAAAACGCGTCAAGATTGAAGATATATCGAAGCCGTCGCCCAAGCTAACCGAACTCCGCAAGGAGGACTTCAAGCCACTGCCTCCGCCGCTTGACGATCCAGAGTCCGCGCCCGACTTCCCGCCGTTGAGCGAAAATGCCTGCAAGCAATACGAGGCGTCCTTGGACGACACCATCGCCATCAGTATCCCGAAGCCGAAGGACAAACAGGAAGAGGACGAACTGGTCGCGAAGTTCCTGTCCGGGCTACAGAAACTGTTCACAAAGGAGAACAACTGGACGTTTCTGCAGCCGCTGATGCTTTCGATGGAACACTGCGCCACGTGTCACACATGCTCCGACGCCTGCCACATCTACGAGGCCAGCGGGAAGAACCCGGTCTATCGGCCGGCCTACCGATCCGAGGTCTTTCGTCGCCTGTACAAGAAGTATGTCAAGACAAATGGCGGGCTGCTGCAGTCGTGGCGCGACGGCGAGATCGAACTGAATTGGACGACCGTAGCCCGTTTAGCGGAACTCGCTTACCGGTGCAATCTCTGCCGTCGGTGCGCCCAGACGTGCCCGATCGGGGTGGACAACGCCTTGATCGCCCACGAGATCCGCAAACTGTTCAGTCAAGAATTGGGCATAGCGCCGAAGGAAATCCATGACAGCGGTTCCGTGCTTCAACTCAAAGTTGGGTCTTCGACCGGCATGAATCCGCTGGTCGTGAAGGACAACATGGAGTTCATCGATGAAGACGTCTCGGAGAAGACGGGGATACAAGTCGAGACGCCTTGGGACAAGGCGGGCGCCGACATCCTGCTGATCCATAACGCCGGCGAGATCATGTCCTGGCCCATGAACCCGGGCGCGTTTGCGGTGATCTTCGACGCCGCGGGCCTCAATTGGACGATGTCCAGCGATCTGTTGGGATACGACGGAATCAACTACGGCGTGTGGTACGACGACGCTCAGTTTGCTCGCGTGGCGATCAAACACGCCGAGATCGCGAAGAAACTGGGCGTCAAGAAGATCGTCCTGGGCGAATGCGGGCACGCGCACAAGGCGCTGACCGTCATCGCCGATCGCGTACTGACCGGCGATCTGAACATCCCGCGCGAAAGCTGCATGGTGACGCTGGAAGACATAGTCTTTTCCGGCCGAATCAAGCTTGATCCGGAGCGTAATGACTTTCCCGTCACGCTTCACGATCCGTGCAACCTGGTCCGGCTGATGGGCATTGTCGAACCCCAACGGCGAATCATAAGGCACATCGCTCCGCAGTTCCGCGAAATGCATCCACACGGAGTGAACAACTACTGTTGCGGCGGCGGCAGCGGCTTTGCGATTATGTCAGGCCACAACTTCGCCGACTGGCGCATTCAGGTCAGCGGCCGCAAGAAGCTGGAGCAGGTCTTGAACGCGTTCAAAGACGAACTCGACCCATCGATCAAGAAGTTCGTCTGTACTCCTTGCTCGAACTGCAAAGGCCAGTTGCGTGACATCTTCTCCTACTACGACCTCTGGGAGAAGCATTCAATCCTGTACGACGGTCTGGTCGAGTTGATCGTCAACTGCATGACGGACGTCGAGCCCGGTTTCATCGAATGGGAGATGCACTAATCAAGCGAAGAACGGCAACCCCGCGATTCGGCATGCGCCGCGCCGGTATCCTCCGGGAAACAGCTTTCTGAATTCATCAAGCTCCAAATTGTGTGCATCGCACACTTCGTGCACGGTCGGGATGTTGTTCGTAACCTGGTAGTAGTTGCGCAGGAACCGGATGACGTCCCAGTGTTTGGGAGTCAATCCTTCGGGCAGCTTCCACTCGTCGCTGACCACGCTGGCAAAGCGTTCGTTCCACTGGTCAAAGTCATCGAGGAAACCTTGTGGGTTGATACTATACTCGGGTTTCAGTCGGGGAGCCGTTTCATAGGTGTGCCAGATATTGACGTCGCACAGGAATTTGTAGCCGAGTCCCGCGATTCGGCACGCGCCGCGGAAGTAGCCAGTGGGGAAGAGTGACTTGAGTTTGTCGAGTCGCATGTGGTTGTCGGCGCACGCTACGACCAGCAAGGGAAGCGTCTCTTCGGTCAAAAACTTCTCGCGGATGTAGCTGATAAAGTTCCAGTGTTCTTTCGTGAGTCCGTCATAGATGCCCTGCAGCGATGCCATGCCGTCGGCGAAATCCTCGTCCCACTGGTCCGGCGGGTCCAGAAAGCCGTATTCGTCGAGCGTGTAGGTCTTGCCTTCGCCGAACGTGACCGTCTTTGCCATGGGCTCGTTCATGGTTTACTCCTGAGTGGTTCCTACCCGTGTTTGACTAAGTCAGGTTCAGGCCGTCGAGTTCCTCTTGCAGATTGGCGGGTTCGAGCCGGATGAGCCAGCCTTCGCCCGCGGGGTCTTTCGTCGCCAAGCGGGGACGCTCCCGCAGACTTTCGTTCAGTTCGACAACGCTGCCGCTCAGCGGCGACCAGAGCGTATGACTTCGGGTGTCGGCGGTCAGAAACCGCAGGCAAACGCTTCCCTGTTCCAGGTAGTCGCCAACCGACGGCAGTTCCACCTCGGTCACCTCGCCCATGGTATTGGCAAAACTCGGCTCCAGGCCAATCCGCGCGGAGCCGTCGGGCTCGACATTGATCCAGCAATGGCCGCCCAAATGATGCCGGAGACCCAAGCCGAGTCCGTCGTCATGCGGAGCCGTCGCGTCGCACTCTCGCGATTGCGAAGCCTGACGTGCAGCTCGGACGACGACGCCCTGCAGTTCGGCTCGTGTGAACGGCTTGGCAATGTAGTCGAAAGCGCCTTGCCTGAGGGCCTGCAGGGCGGTGCGCATGGTGGCGAAGCCCGTGATCATGATCACGGGAACCTTGGGGCTCGCGTCCCGCACTCGCTCCAGCAGTTCCAAGCCGTCCATGCCGGGCATCATCAGATCGGTGATCACCACTTCGGGCCAGCCGGAGTCAAGGATTTCGATCGCCTCGTCTCCCGATAGCACCGTTTGGATGTCATAGCCCTCACGTTTCAGGTGCTTGCGGACGCTGTCCAGCACAACCTGCTCGTCGTCCACCACCAGCACCTTGGTGTCAGCAGTCATTCATCTCCCTCCCATACGGGCAGGATCACTTTGAATATGGTACCGCCTTCCTCGCGGTTTTTCACCTCGATGCGCCCGCCATGCTGTTCCACAATGCCCCAACTGACCGCAAGGCCAAGTCCATGACTGGCCGTTTTCGTGGAAAAGAAGGGCTCGAAGATTCGGCCAATCACGTACTCCGCGATTCCGGGGTCGTTGTCCGCCACGACGACTTGGCAGTAAGTGCCCCCTTCGACGACGTCTGTCGAGATCTCGATCTTCCCCTTGCCATCTACGCCCTCGGCTGCGTTCACCAGGAGGTTCAGGATCACCTGCTCCAATTGCCGCTCGTCCCCTGCCACAGCGGGCAGTTCCTCGGTCAGCTTTCTTTCGATATCAATGTCTCTGAAGGTGGCCTGACCGCGGACGAGCGTCAAAGTGTTTTCCACGACCTTCTCCAGGTCGGTCTTCTCAAAGATGCCTGGCGTCTGCCTGGCGAAGTCAAGCAAGTTCCTGACAATATCTCGGCAGCGCAGCGTTTCGCGGATAATCACCCGGCAGTCGTCCGCCCGTTCGGCGTCGTCCTTCATCTCCTCCAATAGGTCCTCCGAGTAGGCAAGGATGCCGGTGAGCGGGTTGTTTACCTCGTGTGCCACTCCGGCGGCGAGTTTTCCTATGGCCGCCAGCTTGTCTGCGTGGACCAGTTGATGTTGCAGACGTCGTTCTTCCGTAATATCTCGGGAAATGGTGCAAACTCCCACCACGTCTCCTTTGTAGTCTCGCAGTGGGAAACGCACCGTGCCAAGGTGGATGTCTCGATCATCGAGGATCAGTGTTTCCTCGAAGCTGATCGGCTCGCCTCGTTTGATAACCCGCTGATCGTGCCTCGAGATCCAGTCGGCTATTCTGGGCGGGTAGAGTTCCCGAGCCGTCTTGCCGATCAAGTCTTCCACGTTCATTCCAAACGCATTCGCAGTCGCCAGATTAGCTACACTGTAGCGACCCTCAAGATCTTTGATGGAGATCAAGTCACGGGCCGAGTCAATGAACTGTCGAAAACGATGGGCCGCCTCCTCCACCTCTCGTTGAAGACGGACCCTTTCGTTGATCGGGTGCAGAGTCTCGACGACCTGGGTGACCTTACCGTCTTTCTTTGCCAAAGGAATCATGGTCACGTCGAAATACTGCTCGATTCCCGGGACCTTCACATAGTCGAACACCTGGACCATCTCGACGCGTTTGCCAGTTTCGACAACCCGTCGAAAGGGACAGGTGATATCGTCGACTGCCGGAGGCTTCAGCCTCCGGCAAAGGACGTCGTAGCAGGGCTGGCCGCGCGCCTGGGATGAGTTGATTCCGGTGAAGCGGGAGAATCCAGCGTTGACAGTCTGAATCCGCATTTCGTGGTCGAGCACCATGACGATGTCAGGAATACTGTCGAGAATGTTCTGAGTTTGCTTTTGCCCTTTTTCCAGGTTCTGTTGCACCTGGATCAAGTCCCAGAAGATCCGGGCGACATCGTGGTCCATGAAACGGACGCCCGGCGGGCATCGCTGCTGGATCTCCGTCGCCATGCCGTCGTCGCCGGTAAGTTCGATGACGAGTTCGAGTTCGGGGACGCGGAATAGATCATCCAGTTCGGAACTGGTGGCAATGCCCCGCTCGGCAGCATAGACGATGCCCGGAGCATTGCTCTCGAGATCACAGACCAGCCGGACATCAAGGGGTAGCTCGACGAGCCCCCGTTCGAGAACAAACTCCAGCAGGGAACGACAGCCCCGGCCTCCTCCGACAATGGCGGTTCTCATGGCTCGGTTCCCGTCTCCATATTCTCCGCTTGGCTCACCAACGATTGTACCACCGGGCGCAGGTCATCCAGTAGAGCATGCACGGTTTCATAGAAAACCTGGGTCCCGTAGGAAAAATGCATCAGGATGTCGCTCATCTCGGACGGTATCCAGGGAAACAGCTTGGCAAGGTTCATGATGCGGTGTGCGAAAAAGGCGGAGGCGTCCTGCTTGGTGAGTGTTGCACCGGGGGCTAGCCGCAGTCGCCCGGCGGCGACCTCGTGAAAAGTGCGTTCCCCCTTACCGATCACGTACAAAAGCACATTGCCCAGCGACCAGATGTCAAAGTCGGGTACGTCTTGGCAAAAATCGTAATCGATCCAGCGGAACTCGCCGGTCTCCGAGTCGATCAGGATGTGATCGTTGCGGATGTCGCCATGATGATAACCACGCTCGTGAATCATGGCGATGGCTTCGATTGCGTCGACTAGTTTACGGAGGATGAGCGGGAGCACGGTGTGAAAGTAGGTGCGATGATCCATCTGCAAGTCGCTCAGATACCGGTACAGGTTGCGTCCGCGGATGAAGTCAATCACTCGCACCGGATTGCCCCGATCGTCCGGCTCGGTCGACCCTTGCATGAAGCGTGCATCGCCGCGCACCATCTCGAGAAGCTCGCCTTCCTTGAGCGGATCTCGGTAGCAGCGCATCCGGAGGAGGCCTATCCGGATCGTGAACTCTTCGTGGAAGGCCAGCTTCAGGATCTTCTCGTCGCCGGATTTCATCTCGATCGCTTTCTTGACCCAGAACTTGGGCTGGTCGTCGATACCGAATCGGCCCTCCTTCATGTTCCCTACGACAAGGTAGAAGCGGTCCCCAAGATGGACAACATGGCCGCGCCAAATGTTCATGAACTGGGTCGTGTCAGTGACAATTCGCACAGGGGACGACGTTGGGCGCCCAGTCAGTTCCTCGATGCGGTGTTCCATCTCGCCTTGGTTCATCCCTCCAGCGTATTCCTGCCCTTTGGCCTAGGTCAAGCGCTCTGGCGACAGAGAACGCATTCAGGATTGTTTGTGCAACTGAGCGAAAACGTGTGACGCGAGCTAACCGCCCGGTTGATGTTTGGGCCGCGCAAACCGCGTCATAAGTTATTTTGAGATTTTTTTCACGATTTCTCGCAAAACGGCTTTTCAAGCCGACGGCGGCGCTGCAGGATAGTGGGACGACTGCATGAGCAACAGATCCAGAACCAGGGGGCCGATTCTTGGAACGCTTAAGAAGAGTGGTCCTCGAACGACTGATGCGTTACTACCGGCTCTTGGCCGAGATGACCGCCAAGGAACCGATGGCGACCATCACAAGCGCCCAGATCGCCGAGGCGCTTGACATTGACCCGACGCAAGTCCGCAAGGACCTTGGTGCCGTTGGTCTTCAAGGCATGGGACGCGTGGGATTCGATGTGTGCGAGGTGTGCCGCGCCATTCGAATCATGCTTGGATTTGATCAGAAGTATGAATCCGTGTTGATAGGTGCCGGTCACTTGGGCGGCGCACTTCTTGCGTATTCAGGTTTTTCCGCCGGGTTTGCCCGATACGGTTTGCATGTTGTTGCCGTATTCGACAACGATAGATCAAAGATTGGCGGCAAGATCGCCGAACTTACCGTAAAACCTATGAAGGAGATGAAGCCCCTTATCAAAAGACGATCGATTCGTCTTGCCATTCTCACTATTCCGGCTCAAGTGTCTCAGGAATTGACAGATCGCTTGGTCACGGCTGGCGTAAAGGCGATCTGGAACTTCTCGCCCACTCAACTGACCGTGCCTCCAGACGTTCTGGTGCGCAACGAACATATTTCCGTCGGCTTATCTGAAATCGCTTACCACCTGAAGCAGTAGCGGCCTGAGCCAGACCGCCATCCCGCCAATTCGTACAAATGTCCCGAATTTCCGAACAAATACTAACAAACGTGAAAAAAATCTCAGATAGACAGGAATCTCACCGTTGAAACGTGAAAAAAATCTCAGATGGGGTTGACGCCCGTTTTTCTTCGGTTAGAAAGCAAGAGTGGGAACTTTCTGTAATGGACCCACATGACCTTTTATCAAACGATGCCGATGTCGGCTTCGAGTAACATATTTCAGTCGGGTTCTCGGATATACCCTTATCTCATGAGGAGGGAGGAACAAAGATGCCAAGTTATGTGATTCCGGACAAATGTGACGGCTGCAAGGCCCTCGACAAGACGGCCTGCCAGTACATTTGCCCCAACGACCTGATGGTCTTGGACAAGGAACAGATGAAGGCCTACAATCAAGATCCGCAGATGTGCTGGGAGTGCTATAGCTGCGTCAAGATCTGTCCGACGCAGGCAGTCGAAGTGCGTGGCTATGCGGACTTTGTGCCACTGGGCGCAAGTGCTACCGCCATGCGGAGCACCGAAGACATCATGTGGACGATTCAATTCCGCAGCAAGGACATTCGGCCAAAGCGTTTCAAGTTCCCGATCCGTAGGGGAGTCGAAGAGGGCAAAGCCCAACCGTTCGACCACTATCCCACCGGCGACGACGATCTGAAGAGCCCGACGCTGATGTGCGAACCGACGGGCCTGAACACCGAGAAGGGCCCCGTGAAGTTCGACAAGGTCCCGACTCTGTAATCGTGCGGCGAGTGTGTAAGGGTCTGTTTTCTTCGGTAAAGAAACTCTTAAGGAGTAAGCATAATGGCGGATTTCGAGACGGTAACGGTTGAGACCGACCTGCTCATCTGCGGCGGCGGGATGGCCGCCTGCGGAGCGGCAGTGGAAGCGTCCTATTGGGCGAAGAAACACAATCTGAAGGTGACGGTGGTCGACAAGGCAGCTATGGATCGATCCGGTGCGGTCGCCATGGGCCTGTCAGCCATCAACCAGTACGTAGACCTGAACAGCGGCAACAATACGCTGGACGACTACCTTACCTATGTCCGTAACGACTTGATGGGCATCACCCGCGAAGACCTCGTGGCCAGTATCGCACGCCACGTGGACTCGTCGGTCCACCTGTTCGAGAAATGGGGCCTGCCCATCTGGAAGGACGAGGAAGGCAAGTACGTTCACGAGGGTCGTTGGCAGTTGATGATCAACGGCGAATCGTACAAAGTGATCGTGGCCGAGGCAGCCAAGAATGCCCTGGCAGAGGCCGGCGGCGAACTGATCGAACGCGTCTTCATCACCCACCCGCTGGTCAAGGACGGCAAGTGCGTCGGCGCGATTGGTTTCAGCGTCCGTGAGAATAAGGTGTACGTGTTCAAAGCCAAGGCCACTCTCTGTGTCATGGGTGGTGCGGTGCATGTGTTCAAGCCGCGCTCGACTGGCGAGGGCTTCGGCCGATCGTGGTATCCCCCGTTCAACTCGGGTGCCAGCGCGTTCTTCACCATCTACGGCGGTGCCGAGATGACCTGCCAAGAGGTCCGGTTCATTCCGGTCCGCTTCAAGGACGCTTACGGGCCGGTCGGTGCGTGGTTCCTGCTGTTTAAGTCGATTGCCACCAACGCTCAAGGCGGCAACTACATGCAGGAAAACGCTGGCGAGTTGGAGAAATGGGCTCCGTACGGTAAGGTCAAGCCGCGTCCGGCCAACATCCGCAACTGGCTGATGATGATGGACGTGATGGACGGCAAGAGCCCGATCTACATGCAGACGCACGAAGCGATCCAGCGGATCTCCGATAAAACGGAGGACCCGAAGGAACGCAAGAAGAAGCTCAAGGAACTCGAGTCCGAGGCTTGGGAAGACTTCCTCGACATGACCATCTCGCAGGCCATCCTGTGGGCGGCGACCAACACCGAGCCGGAGGTGAAGCCCTCGGAGATCATGGCATGCGATCCGTACTTCATCGGCTCGCACTCCGGTGCGTCCGGTGCCTGGGTATCCGGTCCGGAAGACCTCCAGACCGACGCGACCAAGGACGAGTACTGCTGGGGGCCTCCGCACATGACGACCGTTCCGGGCATGTTCGCCGCGGGCGACGCGTCGGGTGCTTCCAGCCACAAGTTCTCCTCCGGTTCGCACGCCGAGGGACGCATCGCCGCCAAGGCCATGGTGTCCTACGTTGTTGACAATCCCGCCGCCCCCGAAGTGGACCAGGCACAGGTCGACGCACTGACTGCGGAGATCCTCAAGCCACTCGACACGTTCGAGGAGCACAAGGGTGCGACAACCGATCCGGACATCAATCCGAACTACATTCGTCCCACGCAGTTTATGTACCGGCTGCAGAAGATCATGGACGAGTATGCGGGTGGTGTTTCGAGTCAGTTCAAGACCAGCGACAAGCTGATCGAGAGGGGCATGGAGCTAATGGACTTCCTTAGGGAAGACGCGCAGAGCCTCGCTGCCGAGAATCTGCACGAACTCATGCGATGCTGGGAGAGTGTCCACCGGATGTATCAGGGGGATGCTCACATGCGTTCGATCCTCTTCCGTGAGGAAACGCGTTGGCCGGGCTACTACTTCCGCTCGGACAAGCCCGATATGGATGACGAGAACTGGCTCGCCTTCTGCAACTGTGTCTTCAACAAGGACACAGGCGAGTGGACGATGATGAAAAAGCCCGTGAAATACATTTCACAGTAAGGGCTTACCGCTTTATGGATCTTCGGGCGTCGCGCACGCGGCGCCCGAAGGTCTCTGTTTCTGGTTGCTTCTAGGTCTTTCCGGCCTCCACATCGACCGTGAATTCTCGATGTGGCCGCAAGAGAATAGTTCTGTCGTTTAACCGCAAGCCGGAGGCGTGCGCGGTATCGGCGAGGGTGCCTTTACGGACGGTTCCGGCTTTGCGGTTAAATGATAATTGGCGCGAGCACACCTGATGGCAGATACCCGTCCAACCTGTCCCCATTGTGATTCCCACCTGAAAAAGTGGCTGGTACCGGAAGGGGCGAGTTGGGACGAGGAGTTCTTCTTCGTCTGCTTCAACGACGATTGCCCTTACTACAAGAAGGGCTGGGATTGGATGATGGAGCAGTACAGTCAAAAGGCTTCGTACCGGTTTACGATCAATCCTACAACCGGCGCGTCGACGATGATTCCAGTTTGGTCGGATATCGCGACCCGGGAGATGATTGTGGAAGACGACGACGGAGGTGACCAGTGAGCGACGAGAACGCCGGCCCCGTCCCAGATGACCCACGTGAACAGTTACAGGAAAAGATCCTGACGGACTCTCCTCGGCTCGGCCCGGACGACACATTCAAGTTTGCCTGCCATCCAGGCATCTCGTGTTTCAACAAGTGCTGCGGCGACGTGAACATCTTCCTGTCGCCGTACGATGTGCTGCGCATGAAGCGACGTCTGGAAATGACGTCGGGCGAATTTCTCGACAAATACACGCTGCTGCCCGTTCAGAAAGGAATGAAGACGCCCGTCGTTGTCCTGCGGATGAAAGACGACGACGCGAAGACGTGTCAATTCCTGACGGGCGAAGGTTGTGGCATCTACTCGGATCGGCCGTGGCCTTGCCGCATGTACCCGTTGGGCTTGGCGGCCTCGAAAGATACGCCGGACGGCTGGCGTGGTGAGCGGTTCTACTTCCTGATGCGGGAAGAGGGTTGCCAGGGGCTGTGCGAAGCGAAGGACTGGACGGTACGCCAGTGGCTTGAAGACCAAGGCATCGACGAGTACGACGAATGGGGCGAAGCGTTCAAGGAACTGACTCTTCACGATTTCTTCGAGACGGGCGGTACGCTCACCCCCGACAAAATGCACATGTTGTTCGTCGCGTGCTATGACCTGGACAAGTTTCGGGAGTTTGTGTTCGAAAGCACGCTCCTGGACCGGTTCGAGGTGGACGAGGATTTCGTCGAACAGATGCGCTACGACGAGGAATCGCTATTGCGTTTCGCGTTCCTGTGGCTCCGGTTCAGTCTGTTCGGCGAGGAGACGGTGAAAGTAAAGGCGGACGTGGCCGAGGCATTTCAGGGCAACCTCGACAAGAGGAAGATGTTCGGCAAGGAATCGGCCACGGACCCCGCAGAGGAATAATCGATGAGCGGAAACGGCAAGAAGGGGAAGGTCCTCGTGATCGGCGGCGGGATCAGTGGTATCACCGCGGTGATCGAGGCCTCCGAAGCCGGTTGCGAAGTGGTGCTGGTCGAGAAGAATGCCTACCTGGGCGGCCGTGTGGCCCGAATGAATCAGTATTTCCCGAAGTTGTGCCCACCTAGCTGCGGTTTGGAAATCAATTACCGCCGGCTCAGGGCAAGTACCAACATCAGGTGCCTGACACTTTCGCAAGTCGAAAAGATCACGGGCGAGCCGGGCCGCTACCAAGTTTCCATCCAGCGGACTCCGCGGTTTGTCAACAACAAGTGCACTGCATGCGGCGAGTGCGTGAAAGCCTGTCCGGTGGACCGTCCCGACGAGTTCAACGCCGGGATGAGCACGACCAAGGCCGTCTATGTGCCGTTCGACATGGCTTATCCGCTTCAGTACGTCATCGACGGCGACGTTTGCCCAGGGGCCGAATGCGGCAAGTGCGTCGAGGCATGTCCCTATGACGCAATCGAACTCGACATGAAGCCTGAAACGGTCGAGGTCGAAGCTCAAGCGATCATCTGGGCCACCGGCTGGGAGCCCTACGAGGCGGGGCAGATCGAGGGTCTCGGCTTTGGCTCGTCACCGAACATAATCACGAACGTGATGATGGAACGGCTGGCGGCGAAGAATGGGCCAACAGAAGGCAAGATTCAACGGCCGTCGGATTCGAAAGAAGTCGAGACGATCGCGTTTGTGCAGTGTGCCGGCTCGCGAGACGAGAACTACCTGAAACACTGCTCCGGCGTCTGCTGCATGGGGTCCCTGAAACAGGCTCGGTACGTACGCGAGCAGTATCCGGAAGCCCAAATCTACATCTTCTACATCGACATTCGTGCGCCCGGCCGGCTCGAAGACTTCTATGCCGAGGTGCAGAAGGATGAGAAGCTCCAATTGATCAAAGGCAAGGTGGCCAAGATCACGGAGGACGCGGCCAGCGGGGATTTGGTAGTCGAAGCCGAAGACACCCTGGCGGGCGAACGCGTTAACCAGAAAGTCAACCTCGTTGTATTGGCGACAGGCATCGTTCCGGCGGATGCGGCGAAAGTCAGCATCGAGGCGGGCGGAAACCTGCAGAGAGACGAGCATGGGTTCCTGACAAACGATCAGCCCCTTGCCGGCATGCTTGGCGCCGGGTGCGCTAAACGGCCGGTCGACGTAGCGGCATGCGTGCGGGACGCCACGGGCACCGCTTTGAAGGCCCTCCAGATATGCGTGGAACAGGCTGGTGAGTGATAACGACAAAAAGATAGCCGTTTGGGTTTGCCAAGGTTGCGACATCGCAAAGTCGCTCGACGTCGACGCGCTCGAGTCGCTCGCCACGGGTGATTGCGGGGCCGACTCGTGCGCCACGCATTCGTACTTGTGTGGCGACGAAGGTGTCGAACTGATCAAGAAGGAAATCCAGGACGGTGCTAACACCATCGTTGTCGCCGCATGTTCACCCAGATTCAACGTGGATACGTTCGCGTTTGACGGGGTTCTGACCGAACGGGTGAACCTGCGAGAAATGGTCGTCTGGAGTCATCCGCCGAACGACGAAGATACCCAGATGCTCGCCGAAGACTATCTTCGGATGGGCGTTGTCCGGGCAAAGAAGGCTGCAGTCCCCGATCCTTTCGAGACCGAGATCGACAAGACGATCATGGTCGTCGGTGGCGGACAGAGCGGGATGACCGCGGCGGAAGAAGCAGCCGGAGCCGGCTACCAGGTCGTGCTGGTCGAGAAGGAGGCACAACTGGGCGGCTGGTTGAACAAGTTCGCCAGACTGTTTCCCAAGAAGCCGCCGTATCGGGAGGCGGAGAAGGTCGACTTGGCGTCGCGGATCGCCGAGATCGAAGGCAACGATCGAATCACCGTTCATCTGGGTGCGACGATCGAGAAGATCAACGGTCAGCCCGGCCAGTTCGACGTCTCGGTGCAGGCCAACGGTACAGCCACCGAATTTCGCGTTGGTGCCATCGTACAAGCCACTGGCTGGAAGCCCTACGACGCATCGAAGCTCGGCCATCTGGGGCATGGCTCGCCGAACGTCATTACCAACGTTCAAATGGAAGAAATGGCCGCGGCGGGCAAGATCGTTCGTCCCTCGGACGGCAAACCGGCCCGGCGGATTGCGTTCGTTCAGTGTGCCGGCTCGCGAGATGAAGAGCACCTGCCGTATTGCTCGGGCGTGTGCTGCCGCGTTTCGCTTAAACAGGCGCTTTGGGTTCGGGAACTCGACGCCGATACAGAAGCTTACGTGTTGTACAAGGACATTCGGGCCCCCGGACAGTACGAGGACTTCTATCGCCGGGCTCAAGAAGATCCCGGGATCTTCTTCACCAAGGGCGAAGTGATCTCGGTGAAAGAGACGGGCGGTCATAACTTGCTTGTCGACATGGACGACACACTGATCGACAAGCACATCCAGCTTGAGGCTGATCTGGTCGTATTGGCTACCGGAATGGTGCCGGTGGCAGCCGACGGCGAGGCCATTCGCTTGCTTCGAGACGCTCAGGCGGTCATCGAAAAAGGCGAGGCAGGTGCACAACTGGAAGCCGCGAAGGTAACCGCTGAAGAACTGAAGGGCCACGACGGAACGGAGATTCTGAACCTCGGCTACCGGCAAGGGCCGGATCTACCGTCGCTGCGGTACCAGTTCCCCGATTCGCACTTCATTTGCTTCCCCTACGAGACGCGGCGTACGGGCGTTTACGCGGCTGGTTGCGTGCGGGCGCCGAACGACTGCGACGCATGCCGGGAGGATGCCTCCGGTGCCGCTCTGAAGGCCATTCAGACTGTGGAACTTGCTTCCCGCGGAGCCACAGTGCATCCGCGATGGGAAGACCGATCCTATCCCGACTTCGCGCTGCAACGCTGCACGCAATGCAAACGTTGCACCGAGGAATGCCCGTTCGGTACCATAAACGAGGACGAAAAGGGCACGCCCCAACCCAATGTCACTCGATGCCGTCGCTGCGGCATCTGTCTGGGTGCCTGCCCCGAGCGGATCGTGTCGTTCAAGGACTACTCGATCGATATCGTTTCGTCGATGATCAAGGCGGTCGAGATTCCCGATGAGTTCGAAGAAAAGCCCCGTTTGTTGGGGCTGCTTTGCGAGAATGATGCGTATCCGGCCTTGGACGTGGCGGGGCTGCAACGAATCCAACATAGTAATTGGATCCGGTTCATTCCGGTCCGGTGCTTGGGGGCGGTGAACGTCGTCTGGATCGCCGATGCGTTGTCGTGCGGTTACGACGGAATCTTGCTCGTAGGCTGCAAATCCGGGGATGACTACCAGTGCCATTTCGTGCGTGGCAGCGAACTGATGGGTACCCGGGGTGACAACATTCGAGACAAACTGAACTCGCTTGCATTGGAGGAAGAGCGAGTGCGCGTCGAGCAGATCGAGATCGCCGAATACGATAAGCTGGCGCAAATCGTCAATGAATTCGCAGAGGAAATTGAAGAAATCGGAATGAATCCCTTTAAGGGGTTTTAGTAGATCACATTTGTGTGGCGGGCATGCGTCGCGTAGCCCCGGTAGGTCAGGCTGTGCCTGACGAGATGGGGTGCTGACAACGCGATCGCTGGTTTCCGTCAGGCACAGCCTGACCTACTTTGGCTACGGCCACAGGGTCGGGCTAGGGAGTATTCGCTAGAATGCCGGAGCCGTATCTCGTAAAACCGGACAGAGAATTCGTCCAGCGTGTCCTGGGTGAAGGCGGGGAAGATCTGAAGAAGTGCTTCCAGTGCGCTACGTGTTCCGTCGTTTGCGAACTGTCGGACGGCAGCAAGCCGTTTCCCCGCAAGGAAATGATCTGGGCTCAGTGGGGCTTGAAGGATCGGCTTGCGGCGGATCCAGATATCTGGCTTTGCCATCAATGCAATGACTGCTCGACTCGGTGCCCACGCGGTGCCCGACCAGGCGATGTCCTTTCGGCACTGCGACAGGAAGCGGTACAGCACTACGCGGTTCCCGGCTTTCTCTGCAAATGGGCGAATAGCTTGACGCACCTTCCGCTGATGCTGCTAATTCCTGCCGTGCTTCTGGTGTTGGCTCTTGTGGCGAAGACGCCGATTTGGGAATCCACAGGTGCGGATGAGGGCCTGCTGCACTACCTGCACCACGAAGGCTTCTACGCGGCTCTGTACCCGCATTGGCTTCTGATCGGTTTCTATTCGTTCTTCTGGGGTTTGGCCATGCTTGCCGCAGCGGCGGGAGTGCTGCGATTCTGGCGGGCCATGAAGGCCGCTGACGAAACATCCGGCGGATACGCCCCGAAGTTGGGCATCGTCCCCAGTACGATTCGCGTCCTCACATCGCTTTTCCGCCACGACAGGTTCAGCAAATGCGGAAGCCAAGCTTCGCGGCGGACGGCGCATATGGGAGCCTTCTACGGGTTTGCCGCCTTGTTCATTGTCAGTGTATGGGCCGTGATCGCCTTGTACATGATCAATCCCTTCATGCCGGAAGGTAAGCATCTTCATTATCCCTTCGCCTTCAGTGACCCGTTGGGGAGTCCGTGGAAGATCCTCGGCAATCTGGGCGCGATTGCGTTGATCGCCGGTTGCATCATCGCCATCCGTGACCGGATGAGTGCCAAAGAAGGCTCGGCGGCGAGTTCATCATTTGATTGGCTCTTTGTATGGCTCGTGCTGACCGTGGGAGTATCGGGACTGTTGACCGAGATCATGCGATATGTGGCGGAACCGATGGAAGGCTCGGGGATCCGGTACTTGGCTTATGGCATCTACTTTGTCCATCTAGTAGCAGTATTTGACTTGTTGGTATATCTGCCGTTTTCGAAATTTGCCCACATTGTCTATCGGTCTGTGGCGCTCGTCTATGCCGAGCATACCGGGCGGACCAAGGGGACGGTGGAAAGCGAATAGGACGTTGATTTGGAGTGGCTGGTCCCTTAAGAAGCGAAAAGGATCGCTAAATGGGGGCTGCTGAGATCAGGAAGGGAACATCCTTCCGTCATCGAACATCACAAAACGAGTGAAAGGAGAATTGCATGATTAAGCCACACGGTTCGGATGCGTTGAATCCCCTTTATGTGGCGGATGAGGCGAAGCGTGCTGAGTTACAAAAGGAAGCCGAAGGGCTACCGAAGCTGATGGTCTGCTCGCAGGCGGCAGCCAACGCGGTCATGATGGCCAGCGGGTATTTCAATCCACTGACCGGCTTCATGAATCTGGCGGACTCGCTGGCAGTGGCCGAGAACATGAAGACCACCGGTGGTCTGTTCTGGCCCGTGCCCATCGTCAACGTCGTCGAGGACGCCTCGGCGATCGGAGACGCCAAGCGGATCGCTCTATTGGATCCGAACGTCGAGGGGAACCCGGTGCTGGCGATCCAGGACGTCGAGTCGATCGAGGAAGCGACTGACGAGCAGATGACCGCGATGGCCCAAAAGGTCTACGGCACCACCGACCCGGAGCACCCGGGAGTCAAGGCTTTCCTTTCGGTTGGCAAGTGCTTCGTCGCCGGACCGATCCAAGTACTGAATTACTCGTATTTCGCTGCCGACTTCCCCGAGACATTCCGGACGGCAGTGGAAATTCGAGAGATGATCGCAAAGAACGGCTGGGAAAAGGTCGTTGCGTTCCAGACGCGTAACCCCATGCACCGTGCTCACGAGGCGCTCGTCAAGATCGCCATGGAACGCACCGGTGCCGACGGGGCGGTGATTCACATGTTGCTGGGCAAACTGAAGGCCGGCGACATCCCCGCCGACGTTCGTGACGCCGCAATTCGCAAGATGGTCGAGTTGTACTTCGAGCCAAATACTTGCGAAATCACCGGCTACGGGTACGATATGCTTTACGCCGGTCCCCGCGAGGCCGTGCTGCACGCCGTCTTCCGCCAGAACATGGGTACCACGCACCTGATCGTCGGTCGTGACCACGCCGGAGTGGGCGACTACTACGGTGCCTTCGATGCCCAAACAATCTTCGACAACGACGTGCCCGAAGGCGCGATGGAACTGCAGATCTTCAAGGCCGACCACACGGCGTTTTCCAAGGTGGTAGGCGACGTGATTATGATGTGTGAGGCTCCCGACGGACACAAGCCGGAAGAATTTGTCTTCCTGTCGGGTACGAAAGTCCGGGCAATGCTGTCCGCCGGCGAAGACCTGCCTCCCGAGTTCGCTCGCCCCGAAGTAGCAAAGATCCTGATGGAGTACTACCAGTCGCTGCCGCAGGAGTAGTCTGACCAAGGACGCGTACCATGGACTTGATCAACATAGCCCGAGGAGAAGGACTTCAGTTCAAGATCCAGGTGCGCGGACATGAAGTCAGCAGCGATATGTCCGAAAAGGACGGTGGCCAGGATGCAGGCCCGTCACCGGTCGAGCTATTGGCCGGATCGCTGGGGGCCTGCATCGCAATGATGGTGCAGACGTACTGCAACCGTCATGGGTATACAGATGGCGAGGTTGGCGTCAGTCTCACACTGGAGCTTGCCGATTCCCCAAAACGAGTCGGCGGCATTGTCGTCGACGTGGAATTGCCAGATGGAATTCCCGAGGACAAGAAGGAAGTGATCAAGCGCATGGCCGAGCGATGCCCGGTCCATGAAACGTTAAGGAATCCACCGCGTATCGACATTGATATTCTGTAGACCTCGATCTATAGATCAGGCCTAAGTCGAGCGCCGAAAGGCGCGACATGCCAACCTGAGAAAGGAGCACTTCGATGGAACAAAAAGAATTCGGTGGCAAGATGATGGACATCGACGAGGATGGTTTCATCCAGGACCCAGACCAGTGGGACCAAGCCGTCGCCGCAGATCTTGCGAAGACCGAGGGTGTCGACGACTTGACCGACGATCACTGGAAGGTGGTCAACTACTTGAGGGAGTATTACCTCGAGTTCAATATGGCCCCGATGATCCGCAAGCTCTGCAAGTCGACCGGCTTCAAGCTGAAGGAAATCTACGAGCTGTTTCCGAGCGGCCCCGCCAAGGGTGCCTGCAAGGTAGCCGGACTTCCTAAGCCGACCGGTTGCGTCTGATCCCCGTAGGTCCCGGCTGCCGAACGGGACCTTTTGGCGGACGACAATGACGAGATTGAACACGGTCGGAGGTCCCGTACGGCAGGCGGGGCCTACCTGACCGAAATGGTCTGCGTTGATCGCCCCGGCGCATGGCGTGGGTGGCGATGTCGGTGATTTTTATTCGAGTTTGCCGACGGAAGGGAACATGGCGATTCCGAGCCAATTACGCGAGAGAAGTTCTGCCATCGCCGAGAGGTGGCTGCGGGATTCTCTGGCCACTTACTCGGACGACGCCACCAAGGCCTTCAAACGCAACAAGGACCCTTTTACCAATCCTGTCGGGCACGCCCTGCGGGTTGGAACGTTGGCGGCCGTCGAGGCTTTGCTCGACGGTAGGGACGTGGCTGAGATCTGTTCGTATCTGGATGACGTAATCAAGATGCGGGCGGTTCAGGAGTTCACCGCGTCCCAGGCGTTGTCTTTTGTGTTCAGTTTGAAAAACGCTATTCGATCTGAACAGGGATCGAGTGGCGGTGGATCGACGGCCTCTTGCGAGGCGGCCGAACTGGAAGAGAAGATTGACCGATTGGCTCTTCGGGCCTTCGACGTTTACTTGGCCTATCGCGAGCAGGTTTACGATCTTCGAGTCAACGAGGTGAAGAGAAGCGTTTCGACGCTTGTCGAGCGACTGTACGGACGAGGTGCGGATCCGGCCGCGGACGTAGATTTGGTGCAGCTTACGACTTCGGAGCGCACCGAAACGCAGCGAGGTGGTGATCAATGAGTGTGCTCGTTTCCCTGGCAGCGGTAGTCGTGCTGTTCTTGGTCGGCTTTTTTGCAGGCCAGACCGGGGGTGTAGTTTTTGGTGTCGTCCTGCCTTACGCGGCCATGGCCGTCTTTCTCGTCGGCTTGGTTTACCGCGTATGGGGTTATGCCAGAGTGCCCGTACCGTTCCGCATTACCACGACCTGCGGGCAGCAGAAATCACTCCCGTGGATAAAGAACTCCGAACTGGATTGTCCCAGCGGCAAGATGGGCGTGGTGGGAAGGATGATCTTGGAGATCGCCTGCTTCCGCTCGCTGTTGCGTAACACGAAAACAAAACTCGCCCAAGGTGGCAGACTTTTCTACGAGACAGATCTGGCTCTATGGGCGGGGGCGATGGCCTTCCACTGGTGCCTGGTCGTTGTTGTGCTGAGACACTTGCGGCTTGTTTTCCAGCCGGTTCCTTCTTGCCTGACGTTTCTGCAAGAGGCGGATGGATTCCTGGAGATTGGCGTACCGGTGTTCTACGTGAGTTCGATTGTTTTTCTGGTGGCCCTCGCGTATCTGCTGGTCAGACGCCTGACGAATGCCCAAGTGCGATACATCTCGCTGTTGGACGACTACTTTCCGCTGTTTCTTCTGCTAGCTATCGGCCTGAGTGGCTTCTGGCTCAGGCACGTTGACAAGGCGGACATTGTAGGCATCAAGACACTTGCGGTAGGGCTGGCCAGTTTCAGTTTTGGCGAGGCAATCGAGGCGTCCGCTACGGTGGCTCCCCTGTTTTATGGCCACCTTTTCCTGGTTTGCGTACTGCTTGTTTACTTTCCTTTCAGCAAGCTGACTCACATGGCCGGAGCTTTCTTGAGCCCAACCCGAAACCTGGCGAACAACAACCGGCGAGTCAGACATGTCAATCCCTGGGATTACCCCGTCAAGACGCATCCCTACGAAGAGTACGAAGACGAGTGGCGGGACAAGATGAAGGGGGCGGGAGTCCCAGTCGATAAGGAATAGTCATGGCAAAACCAGACGAAGTCGGCTACTACAAGCAGGAAGACCTTCAGCAGGTCGACTATCGGCCTCCGGAAACGGGGTGGATGGATACGCCTTTGGATATCAGGCCGGGCAGTTTTATCTATCCTGGGAAGCCCAAGAACCTGAAGTTTCTCGATCTGCCGAATCCGCGGGATTGGGCCGTCACCGACGACGACTGGAAGCTCCAGGACAACTGGAAGCAAATCATCTTGGAGGGAATGGCGGAGCGTCTGAAGAAGTACCGCTCGTTCAAGCTATTCATGGACTTGTGCGTTCGGTGCGGGGCGTGTGCGGACAAATGCCATTTTTTCATTGGCGGCGGAGACCCCAAGAACATGCCCGTGCTCCGGGCTGAGCTTCTGCGCTCAGTCTACCGCAATGACTTCACGGCCATGGGCAAAGTGCTGGGCAAGCTGGCCGGGGCTCGCGAGCTGACCGTCGATGTGATCAAAGAGTGGTTCTACTACTTCTACCAATGCACCGAGTGCCGACGTTGTTCCGTGTTCTGTCCGTACGGAATCGACACGGCCGAAATCACGATGTTTGGGCGGGAGTTGTTGGGCCTGCTGGGCCTGTACATCAACTGGTCGATCGAGCCGGTGGCCAACTGCTACCGATTCGGTAACCACTTGGCCATACCGCCCCACGGCATGGTCGACACGCTGGATTTCATGGTGGACGACATCGAGGAAGCCACCGGAGTCAAGCTTGAGGTCCCTTACAACAAGAAGGGCGCCGAAGTCCTCTTCATACCGCCGTCGGGCGACTACGTTGCCGCCCCCGGTATTTACACGTGCATGGGATACATGCTGCTGTTCAACGAATTGGGCCTGGATTACACGTTCAGCACGTATGCATCGGAGGGTGGGAACTTCGGGTTGTTCACGTCCCACGAGATGATCAAGCGGTTGAACTCGAAGATCTACGCCGAGGCCAAACGGCTGGGCGTCAAATACATCATCGGCGGCGAGTGCGGTCACATGTGGCGGGTGCTGCACCAGTACATGGATACGGTAAACGGCCCGGCGGACTTCCTGGAAGTGCCGAAGTCTCCGTTCACGGGGACGGTCTTCGAGAATGCCAAGTCCTCGAAGGTAATCCACATCATGGAGTTTACGGCCGACCTGATCCGGCACGGCAAGCTGAAGCTGGACCCGAGTCGCAACGATCACATTCGCGTCACCTTCCACGATTCCTGCAACCCGGCCCGTGCCATGGGCATCTTCGAGGAGCCGCGATACGTCATCAAGAACGTGTGCAACAACTTCTTCGAGATGCCGGAGAACACAATCCGCGAGCAGACGTTCTGCTGCGGCGGCGGAGCAGGACTGGGAACCGACGAGAATATGGAGATGCGCCTCCGCGGTGGCATGCCTCGCGGCAAGGCCGTCAGGCATGTGCAGGAGAAGCACGGTGTGAATCAACTGGCCGCCATGTGCGCCATTGACCGCGCTACACTGGTAACCGTTTGCGATTACTGGGCGCCCGGTGTCGAGGTGACCGGCATTACCGAACTGGTCGTGAACGCCATGGTGTTCAAGGGCGAAAAGAAGCGAACCGAGAACCTGCGATTAGAGCCGATCCCGGGTATGGAAGAAGACGACGAAGAGGAGGGAAACGGCAGCGATGAGTGATAAACCGATAATCGTCATCGGATTGGTCATTGCCCTCGTGGTACTAACGGTGCCGTTTTGGTACGCGTTGGCCGCAGGAACGGGCGAGGCGCCTCCCGAATTGGATCTGCCAGAGGGTCAGTGCGTAGCCGAGAACATGGCGGCGCACCACATGGAGTTGTTAAATCAGTGGCGAGACGAGGTGGTCCGCGAAGGCGACTGTAGCGATATTGAAGTCAACGGCAAGAAATACGCCAAGAGCCTGACCAGAGGTTGCCTGAGCTGTCATACCAGCAGACAGGACTTCTGTGCCAAGTGCCACAGCTACGCGAACGTCGAACCCACGTGCTGGGATTGCCATGTCGAGTCGTTCGGGAACTGAACCATGAATGAAAGCAGACGTGAATTCCTGAAGAAGGTCGGTTACGCGGCGGCAGGAGCGGGCTGTACCTTTCCGCTGTTGGCGGCTGCGGGCAGCGCTCTAACGGAAGACGAACATGCCGTGGCGTCGGGTTCTGGCGGCACGCAATGGTGCATGGTCGTTGACATTCAGAAGTGCATGAGCCCAGAGGTACGCGATGCCTGCAGTCAGGCGTGCCATGAGGCGCACAACGTGCCAGAGATCCCCGTCGCCGAGCACGAAGTCAAGTGGATCTGGACCGAACAGTACCAAAACGCATTCCCTGACCAATCCAGTAGGCGTACGGAACACTATGCTCACGCCCACGCGACGGATCCCCTGAACGCCAAGCCCGTCCTCGTTCTCTGCAACCACTGCACCGAGCCTCCATGCACGAAAGTCTGCCCGACCATTGCCACTTGGCGGCGGGAGGAAGACGGCATCGTCATGATGGACATGCACCGGTGTATCGGCTGCCGATACTGCGTCGCGGCATGTCCGTACGGAGCCAGAAGTTTCAACTGGAGCGACCCGCGTGAACACGCGCCGCTGAACGAGGGCAAGATCACACCAGGATTCCCGACCAGATCCAAGGGCGTGGTGGAAAAATGCAACTTCTGCGCCGAACGCCTGAGAGACGATGGAACGCCGGCGTGCGTCGAGGCGGCTAACAAGGTCCCCGGCGGCGACGGTGCATTGACATTCGGGAATCTTGCCGATCCAAGTTCGGACGTTTGCAGGCTGCTGGCCAAGGAGCATACGATCGTCCGGAAGCCGAGTTTGGGGACCAGCCCCAACGTTTTTTACATCCTGCCGAAGGAAATCGAAGATACATCTGGGGCTTGATCCCAGCGTTGTCAACATTGTGTGAGGTCTCGTCATGCTGGAAAACGCATTCCGAGGAAGATTGCGATACTGGGCGTTGCTCGCGTTCTGGGGCTTGGTCATCCTGGCTGGCTTGTATTCTTATGGCCAGCAGTTGACTGTTGGCTTGAAGATTACCGGCTTGAGCCGCGACGTGACGTGGGGGCTGTACATCGCCCAATTCACGTTCATGGTCGGTGTGGCCGCTTCGGCCGTGATGGTGGTCTTGCCCTACTATCTGCACGACTACAAAGCCTTCGGCAAGATGGTCATCCTGGGCGAGTTCTTGGCCGTCTCGGCCGTGGTCATGTGCACGCTGTTCATCTTCGTCGACTTGGGGCAGCCGCGGCGTGTGATGAACGTACTGCTGCACCCGGCGCCGAATTCGCTGATGTTTTGGGATATGATCTCGCTGGGCGGCTATCTCGTGCTGAATCTGGTAATCGGCTGCGTCACGTTCGAGGCCGAGAGGCAAGGATCTCCGCCGCCCAAGTGGGTCAAGCCGTTGATCTATCTGTCGATTCCCTGGGCGATCAGTATCCACACGGTGACGGCGTTCCTGTATTCAGGTCTGTCCGCCCGTCCGTTCTGGATGACGGCCATCCTGGCACCGCGGTTCTTGGCTTCGGCATTCGCGTCCGGCCCCAGTTTGCTGATCATCCTGGCCCTGATCATGCGGAAGTTTACGAAGTTTGATCCTGGTAAGCAGGCGATTCAGAAGCTGGCCACGATCGTCGCGTATGCGATGGTGGTGAATGTGTTCTTCGTGGTCGTAGAACTGTTCACCGCGTTTTACGGCAACATGCCGCACCACCTGCATCCGTTCGAGTACCTTTTCGGCCTGCACGGCACCACCGCCCTGTCGCCCTGGATGTGGGTCTGCGAACTGTTGACCGTCGGCTGCGTCATCGCATTGCTGCTGCCCGGCGTGCGCAAGCAGGAGAATCTATTGGCCTGTATCTGCGTGGCGGTCATTACAGCCGTTTGGATCGAAAAAGGTATGGGAATGATAGTCACAGGGTTCGTGCCTTCGCCGCTGGGAAGGGTGACCCCGTATGTGCCCACCGCCCCCGAAGTCATGATCACCCTGGGCGTGTACGCCATCGGCTTCCTAATCCTGAGCGTACTCTATAAGGTAGTGGTCAGCGTAAGAGAGAGAGTAGAGGTTGTCTGACAACCTTTTTTTTGGAACAAACCTAGTTCAAGTAAGAACTCCAACTGACAGGAGGACACCATGGCAGACTCCGACGGCAATGGAACCCCGCTTCTGGACGAACTTCAAAAAGGTCCATGGCCCAGCTTCGTCACGGAAATCAAATCCATGGCGGACGAAAACAAGATGTGTCAAGGGCTGCTGGGACAGCTCGAGAAGTCCTACAGGGACAAGCAAGGCTATTGGAAACACGGTGGCATCGTGGGTGTCATGGGTTACGGTGGCGGTGTCATCGGCCGTTACTCCTTCCTCGCGGAGGAGTTCCCGGACGTGGCTCACTTCCACACGCTCCGCATCAATCAGCCCGCTGGTTGGTTCTACACATCGGAGTCGATCCGTACCCTTTGTGACATTTGGGACAAACGCGGATCGGGCTTGACCAACATGCATGGGTCCACCGGCGACATCGTCTTCCTGGGTACGGTCACCGACGAGCTGGAACCCATCTTCTCGGAACTCTCGGCTGCAGACTTCGACCTGGGAGGATCCGGGTCCGATCTACGAACGCCGAGTTGCTGCGTAGGACAAGCGCGTTGCGAATGGGCCAACTACGACACAATGAACCTGTGCCACGACCTGACGATGCACTTCCAGGACGAATTGCACCGGCCTGCGTTTCCCTACAAGTTCAAGATCAAGTGCTCGGGCTGCGCCAATGACTGCGTGGCGTCCATCGCCCGATCCGACATGTCCATCATCGGCACATGGCGGGACGAGATCCGAATCGATCAGGCCGAGGTCAAAGCCTACGTGGATGGCGGAATTAACATTCACAAGGACATCTACGCCAACTGCCCGACCCGGTGTATGGATTGGGATGGCGAAACGCTGACGATCGATGATTCCAACTGCGTGAAGTGCATGCACTGCATCAACGCCATGCCGAAGGCACTGCGGCCCGGTACGGACTGCGGCGCCACCATCTTGTTGGGTGCCAAAGCGCCCATCGTCGAAGGCGCACTACTCGCTTCCGTCTTGGTGCCGTTCATCAAGCTCGAACCTCCCTACGACGACCTGAAGGATCTCTTGGAAAGGATCTGGGAGGTCTGGGGCGAGCACGGCAAGAACCGGGAACGCGTGGGCGAATTCATCCAGCGCGTCGGGCTCGGTAACTTCCTGGAAGAAATCGAGGTCGATCTCGTACCTGAAATGATCGCTCATCCAAGAGAGAACCCCTACATCTTCTACGAAGAGTACGAAGAAGATGATGAGGACGACGAGGAATAGTGTAAACGGACTTCCGGTTCAATTAGATGTATGCGAAAACAATTCCACTCTTGGGAGATAATCAATGGTAACGGCAGAAAGAAGGACAGATATTGGCCCTCCGAATTATGAGAGGTTCCTGCCTCCCGTGATCAAGGCGAATTACGGGAAATGGAAGTATCACGAAGTCCTCAAGCCCGGCGTGATGGTCCATGTCGGCGAATCGGGCGACAAACTGTTCACGGTGCGTGCCGGATCGCCCCGGTTGCTCAGCACCAAGACTCTACGCAATTTCGCTGACCTGGCCGAAAAGTACTGCGCCGGTCACCTGCGTTTTACCAGCCGCAACAACGTCGAGTTCCTGACCACCGAAGAGGGGAACATCGACCCGTTGATCGGCGATTTGAAAGCCATTGGCTACCCGGTTGGCGGCATCGGCAATGCCATCTCGAATATCGTGCACACGCAGGGTTGGGTGCATTGTCATTCGGCGGCCACTGACGCATCGGGGGTCGTCAAGTGCGTGATGGATGACCTGCACGAGTACTTCGCGGAAATGAAGCTTCCCGGCAAACTGCGCGTCGCCTTGGCTTGCTGCTTGAATATGTGCGGTGCCGTGCACTGCTCGGACATTGCGATTCTGGGCGTGCATCGCAAGCCCCCGAAAATCGACGACGATTCTGTTAACAAGGTCTGCGAGATTCCCAGCGTTGTGGCTTCCTGCCCGACCGCCGCTATTCGACCAACAACCGTCGATGGCAAGCAGACCCTGGAAATCGATGACAACTTGTGCATGTTCTGCGCGAACTGCTTCTCGGTTTGCCCGGCCATGCCGATCGCCGACCCGGACAACGACGGCGTGTCCATTTGGGTAGGCGGCAAGGTCTCTAATGCTCGCCACGAGCCGATGTTCTCGAAGTTGGCGATTCCGTACATTCCCAACAACCCGCCGCGATGGCCGGAAGTGGTCGAGGCTGTCCGTAACATCGTCGAGGTCTGGGCCAAGGGTGCCAAGAAGTATGAACGTATGGGCGAGTTCATCGAACGGATCGGCTGGCCGAAATTCTTCGAGCTGACCGGCATCGAATTCGAGAAAGAGCATATCGACGACTACAAGCACGCGGGACTGACCTACAAGAGGTCTGCCCAGATCAGACAACGGTAGAAAGGAGACGCCACATGGCTGTCACACCGGAACAAATCGCAGATGCGATGTTCGAAATGGTCAAAGAGTACGCCGGCAGGAAGAAGTTCAAAGCCAGTGATTTGACCAAGGCGATGATCCAGAAATTCGGTGAGGAGGAATGTGACAAGAAGCTGTGCAAGGCCGCAATTCGCACAATGATGGATTCCGGAAGGTGCGTCTACACCTACTTCGGCGGCAGCTTCATCGAGATGCCGCCCGAGGAAGGCGCCGAAAAATAACGCGGCACGGCAAATCTGGTGGGCCACGGTCGGATCAGCCGTGCTCACCTGGAATGGCAATCGGAGACCAGGGCCCTGGCGGAATGGATGTTGCGCTACGGTCGTGGGCTATCAGTGTTGACCGGCGGAGAGGAGTTGGGCGCGTGTCCAACTCCCTTTCTCGTTTGTGTATTGGATCGAGGTGACCAGTGGGTAAGAAGAAGAAAAAAAAGAAGAAGGGTGGTCTGAGCCGCGCGTTGGCATCCAGTTCCAAAGGGAGGGAACAATCGCCGCTTCGGCCGAAATACGTCGAGAAGAAGCCCCCCTGCCAAGCGACTTGTCCTAGCGGCAACAATATTCGTGAGTTTGTCAGGACAATCGCCCAGGCCGAACGTGTTGGACAATCCAACGAGGAGGCACTGGAACGGGCTTGGCAGGTCTACACCAATACCAGTCCCTTCCCGTCGGTCTGCGGTCGCGTCTGTCCGGCACCGTGTGAGACCGAATGCAATCGAAAAGAACTGGAAGGCGCGGTCAGCATCAACAAAGTCGAACGAGCGATCGGCGATTACGGCGTCGAAAAGGGTCTCGGCTTGAAAATGTTAACCGAAGAGAAGAAGCCGCAGAAAGTCGCCGTCATTGGCGGCGGTCCCAGTGGCTTCTCTTGCGCATATCAGTTGGCACGTCGGGGCTATGGCGCAACGGTATTCGAGGCGTTGGATAAGCCTGGCGGTATGCTTCGCTGGGGGATTCCCGGCTATAGGCTGCCCGAATCGGTCCTGGACGCCGAGATTCAGAAGATCCTCGACCTGGGGGTCGAACTCAAATGCGGCGTCAAGGTCGGCAAGGACGTAAGCATTGACGAACTCCAGCAGTCCTACGATGCCATCTACGTGGCGCTTGGGGCCCAGCAGGGCGTTACGCTTGGCGTGGATGGCGAGGAGGCCCCCAATGTTTTCTCGGGCGTCGACTTCCTGAGCCGCTTCCACCATGGCGAGCAACTCGATTTGGGTTCGGACGTTGTGGTGATCATCGTCGGTGGTGGCGACACGGCCATCGACGCGGCCCGAATCTGCAAGCGTCTGGGCGCGAACGTGACGGTCTTGTACCGCCGCACCCTCGAGGAGATGCCGGCAATCAAAGAGGAAGTGGAAGAGGCCATCGAGGAAGGCATCAAGATCGAATTCTTGGCGGCCCCGACCGGCTTCAAGAAAGAGGGCAATCTGGTTACCGCCATGCGTTGCATTCGCATGGAATTGGGCGAACCGGACGATTCCGGCCGCCGTCGACCGGTGCCTATCGAAGGTTCGGAATTCGAGATCCCAGCCAGTGCAGTGATCTCGGCCATCAGTCAGAAGCCCGATTTCTCGGGCTTTGAATCGCTTCTTGATGGCAAATGGATTTCGATCGACGATCAAGGTGCGACAAAGGTGGATGGTATCTGGGCGGGTGGCGACGTGGCGCAACTGGATTTGGTGACCACTGCCGTTGGCCACGGACGACGGGCCGCCGAAGCCATCGAACGCAAGTTTCTCGGTACGGCCGCGGAACCTGACAATATGCCGGTGATCCGAACCGATAAGATGCGTTTGGATCACTACGAAAAAGCCGAACGTCAGGAACCGGCTTCCTTGAATGTCGACGAGCGCCTCGGCGACGTAGAAAAGGAAGTCAACCTGGGGTTGGCCGCCGGACAGGTAATCGAAGAATCGCGACGTTGCATGAGCTGCGGCATGTGCTTCGATTGCGAGAAATGCTGGCTGTTTTGCCAGGATCAGGCCATCGACAAGCCGTTAGAAAAGGGCCTGATCTACAAATTCAAGCTCGAGAACTGCACGGGTTGCAAGAAGTGCGCCGAAGAGTGTCCGTGCGGGTTCATCGAGATGCACTGATCGCCGCAAGGCGACACCACCGGCGGGCGGTGGAGGACGCGGCGCCGCGTCCTTCGCACCCGCCTTTTTTTTGTGGTCAAGTGAACCATGAACGTTCCGCGAATCATCATTGCTGGGCTGCGGGGAGGTGGCGGCAAAACGTTTGTTTCGGTGGGGCTGACGGCGGCCTTTCGAACACGTAGTCTGCGCGTTGCACCGTTCAAGAAAGGGCCCGACTATATCGATGCCGCCTGGTTGACCATGGCGGCAAACGAGCCCTGCCGGAATCTGGACCTGTATCTCATGTCTCCCGAGACGGTCTTGCAGTCTTTCGTCACCTCCGCCGCAAATTCAGACATCGCAGTGATCGAAGGCAACCGTGGCCTGTTCGACGGGATGGATGCCAAGGGCAGTTACAGCACGGCTGAATTGGCCAAGTTGCTGGAATGCCCGGTCGTTCTTACGGTCGACTGTACGAAGGCGACGCGAACTGTGGGCGCGCTGGTCCTCGGCTGCCAGCAGCTCGATCCCGACGTTCCGATTCGCGGAGTCATCCTGAACCAGACGGCTGGTTCGCGACACGAGTCGGTCCTCCGCGAGTCAATTGAACAGATCTGCGGTTTGCCCGTCTTGGGGACCATCCCACGAATTCGTGAACAGCTCTTCCCGGAACGACACCTGGGTCTTGTACCGCCCCAGGAACACGACCGCCTGACCCGTGCGATCGACCGAGTTGCCGACGTGGCGGGCCAATACCTGGACCTTGATGCCATTCAGCGCGTGGCTCAGGAGGCACCGGCTCTCCGAGCCGGAAAAGGGGTCGGGAGTCGATTCTGCAAAACGACTCCCGACCCCTTTTCCGGGCCGGAGGTGGCACGTATCGGGATATTCCGGGATGCGGCGTTTCAGTTCTACTATCCCGAGAACCTTGAGGGCTTGGTTCGAGAAGGTGCCAGCCTGATCGAGATCTCTCCGCTGCGCGACGCCAAACTGCCGCCCGTGGATGCTCTGTACATCGGGGGTGGTTTTCCCGAAACTCTGGCGCCGGCGCTCGCGGATAACGTACCGTTCCTTCAGTCGTTGCGCCGGGCCATCGAAGATGATCTGCCGGTCTATGCTGAATGTGGTGGGGCCGTGTTTCTCGGTGAGAAGCTCATCTACGAACAAGGCGAGTACCCGATGGTCGGTGCGCTGCCCGTGTTGTTCGCCTTCCAGAAGAAACCGCAGGGCCACGGCTACGTCGAACTCGAGACCGTCGAAGAAAACCCGTTCTATCCGGTCGGCGAATCGTTAAGGGGACACGAGTTCCACTACACCTACATGCAATCGTCCACGGGAGAGGATTTGAGCTTCGCCTTCCAAATGCGTCGCGGCCATGGTTTCGACGGCCGGCGGGACGGCTTATGCTGTGGCAACGTCTTGGCCTGTTACACGCACGTCCATGCGTTGGGAACCGGAACTTGGGCACCATCCCTCGTTCGCGCAGCGGTTCGTTTTAGGTCGCGTGAAACGTGAGTTCGCGTGTGGTGCTGCCCTGTCGTGCGGTTCTCTGTCTTGATTCGTAGTCGAGGCATCGTAGGGCAGCCACACTTGCATCCACCCGGTACCTCGGTTGGCCCATGCGAAGTGGGCGAGCGGCGGTATCGCACTCGGCAGCGTAACAACTCATCGCCTCCAGGTGCTTGTAGACGAAGTCGTTGTTATTCGATCCGCCATGGTGCTGACGGCACACCAAGCCACCGCCTTGGCACGCTGGCCAGGGCGGTGACTCGTGTAGCCTGCACCGAGAGGAAGTTGCGTTTTTTCGTTGAAGAGTCACTGTATTGCCGTTAAGTCTTGGGGTAAAGCACACCACAAAGCGGAGGGTTTGCTTGTTCACCACAACGCTACAACGCGTCGTTCGGCATGCAAGTACTTCGAGGGAGTTTGAGTAGGTTTTCGTTGGTTGGCGGCCGCAGAACCCCACCTATGCGTGGTCTTACCACGAGGGATGTAGGGATGTGATTGGTTCGAAACCAGCCTGCATGCTAGCTAGCGACACTGCCTTGACACAATTCGCGAAAAAAGGCTGGCTAACGTCGGCGATCCTGACCGCCGCGACCGCCCAGTCGCATCGACGCCTTCCGGCAGATGGCAATCACGTCGGAAAGGCCTTTCGCGCCAAGCTTCTTCATCATTCGGCCGCGACGATCCTCGACTGCCCTGATGCTCAGGCGAAGCATGTTGGCTATTGCCTGGTTGGTGTTACCGGCGGCCACAAGCCGCAGCACTTCGCGTTCCTTTCCGGTCAATGCAGCGATTTTGGCTTTGGCGGCGCGGCATTCGGCTGCCTCGAGCCGCCGAGCGGCGTCCAGTTCAATGGCACCCGCAATTTCTTGGCGAAGGACGTGTAACGAAAACGGCTTCTCCAGGAATGTTACCGAGCCCCCCTTCATCGCTTTCACAACCACCTTCACATTCGCGTGAGCGCTGATCATGATCACCGGCAGCAGGTTGCCGATCGCAGTCAAGTGCTCTTGCAGTTCTAAGCCGTCTTTGCCTGGCAGCTTGTAGTCGAGCACCAGGCAGCCGGGCCGAGTAGTATCGTACGACTTGAGAAATGCCTCTGCCGAGGAATACGTTTGCGACGGCAGCCCCATCAACTGCACAGCGTTCGCGAGTGCCTTGGTAACTGGCTCCTCGTCATCGACGATGAACACTGTGCTTTCCTCTTCCACTGTCGATTCTCCGTAGCAAGGCATCTGGCCGAGCCGGGCAGGTGCTGCCTGCCGTTAGTGATCCCCGACTCCTCCCTTTTTCCCGGACGGCCCCACGATTGGTCAAGTAGTGGTCAAGATTACTGGCGTGGTATTGCCACGTAGCACCGGATAGCCACGAGGCCGACCGGAATGAGGCACAAGCTGGAAGAAAAGCACGAATTCGTTGGTTCTCGAACGGCCGCGATGGGCGTCAATCGGCCTTCCGAACCGTGGTGCCCGTTCGTGAAACCGAGAAGTAGAAAGTCACGCCCCGGTCTGCGTTTCTTGCCACCCACAGGCGTCCATGGTGCGCTTCCACAATGCTCCGGCAAATCGATAGGCCAAGCCCCATCCCGCCAGGTTTGGTTGTGAAGAAGCCCTGGAACACCTTGTCTAGATCCGCTGCGGCGATGCCATTACCGTTATCAGAGATGGATACGTGGATCTCGCCGCTGGGCCCCGGCGATGTCTTGATCACGACATTTCGATCGCCCGGATCATTCTCGGCGGTCGCTTCGGTCGCATTTCGCAGCAGATTGATGATGACTTGCTCGATCTGAATCCGGTCGATCATCGTCTGCGGTAGATTATCGTCCAGCTCGCAGCCAATGCTGACACGGCCGCGGCGAGCCTCGGCTTCGAAGATGCGCAGAATGCCGTTGACCACGTCGTTTATGTCGTTGGTCGAACGATGGGGAGTCGTGTCGCTTACAAAGTTACGGAGGAAATTGACAATGCGCCCCGCACGCTGGGCTTGCTCGGTGATTTCCTGGAATGTGCCGCGCAACTCGTCGGTAACGTTGCCTCCTGCCTCCCGTTCGAGCAGCGCCGCGCATATCTCGCTTTGCAGGGATATCGCGACCAGGGGCTGGTTCAATTCGTGAGCCAGACCGGAGGCCATTTCTCCTGCCGTGCTAACCCGAGAGAAGTGGGCCAGTTGTGCAGCCCGTTCGTTCAGCGATTCTTCGGCTCGTTTCCTCCGAGCCGCTTCGTCCTTCAACTCGGCGACCATCGCGTTCAAGGTTGCCGTGCGTTCATGGACCCTGGCCTCCAGTTCCTCGTTCAACCGCCGGAGCGCTTCCTCGGCGTGTTTACGTTTCGTGTTGTCGCGCAGAATTGCCAGCAGGTGGGATTGCCCGCGATAGTTGAACGGGACACCGCGGACTTCGACATCGAACGACGTGGCGTCTTTACGAACATCCTTCGCCTCGGAGTAGAACGGTTGCCCTCGACGGATCGATTCAACGAACCTGTCGAACAGCGGATGCGAGTCCGGATGAATGACTCCTTGCGCCGCGAAGTCCAGCAATTCGTCCCGTGAGTAACCGTGCATGCTACAGAAAGCGGGGTTCACTTCGACGAACGTGCCAAGTTGATCGAGAATTGCCAATCCGTCCGTCGTCGCCTCGAAAATGCCGCGGTATTGTTCTTCGCTCTGGCGTAGTTTCTGCTCCGCTTGCTTTGTTTCCGTCACATCCACCGCCACGCCATCGACGACCATCGCACCTGGTTCGCCGTCCTGGACCGAGAAGCGATCGCGAAGCCAAATCCAATCGCCGGACGCTCGTTGAATTCGGTACTCCACCTCGTATGTCTGCCCCGGCGCCATCGATGTGAGAATCTCATCCACGTGGCCGACGTCATCCGGATGAATGGAATCGTGCCAGAGCATTGGCTGGCTCAGAAGTGACTTCCTTGAGTGGCCAAGTATCTGCGCTACATTGGATGAGTAGTATGCGCCCCCGCTGTCCGCGGCGTAGGTGTAGACAACTCCGCTCGTGCCTTCGGTGACGCGGCGATACCGATCCTGACTCTCACGCAGTGCTCCCAACACCCGCTTCTGTTCAGTGATGTCCGTGCACACCCCTGTCATCAGCTCTACGTCCCCATCATCGTCGGCTATGGGGAAGCCACGCTCGCTAATCCATCGAACCGATCCGTCGGGCCGAACGATTCTGTATTCACAACTGTAAGACCTGCCCCCGGCGTGGCATTCATCGAGAATCGAAGCATATTTCTCTCGGTCTTCCGAGTGAATCGATTCCATAAAGGATCCTGGTCTCTCCATACACTCGTCGACGGAGCGCCCCCAGATCGCTTCATAGGCCGGGCTGACATAAACCTGTTGACTGACACCCGGTTTGCTTATCCAGAACACGTCTTGGATCGTTTCGGTCACCAGCCTGAATCGACGGTCGTGGGACTTGGCCGACTGGAGATTGGCGGCACGGAGCTTCTCGTTTTCGCGTTCGAGCTCTCTCTGGCGGAGTTGAAGCGAACGGACCAGCGATTGAAGTTCCTCGGGTGGGGTGCTGGCGATACGGGCGGCGCCGTCTGTCTTCGACGATTCCGCCTGTCTGTCGAGAAAGCCGGCCCGGTCGGAGGTGGTATCGGGGTTTTCCGCCATTGTGCTTTCCTGGCAAGAGCGTCAAGCAGGATATGTTATACTGCACCGTGCCATCGCGTGCGACGAGAAAGTCGGCGACGAGCGAAAAGTGTATCAGAAGCGTCCAGCGGCGTGCGAGAGGGTCGGCGCCCTTTTGCGAGATCAAGCCAGAGGGGCACTTGTTTGGGGGTCGCTGGCCAATTGGTCCGGCACCAGTTCACGGATGGACGCGAGCACGTCGTGCTCGGATGGTGCGTCGAGAGCTAGATGAAGCATGGAAACAGCATCGCGTTTGATCATCGCCACGGGTACTCGGAGCTTAAGTTTCGTGTTCCCACCGTGCGTGACAAGTGCCTCGGTAACGGGGAAGAAGTCGTGGAAATCGTGGGAAAGAGCGTTCACCGGGTCCGCAAATCCCCGCAGATGAACGGTTCCCTCGATGTCGTATCCCAGGCAAGCCAACATTGCAGGAAACCGCCGTTTTTCTCGGCGGGCGTTTGCTTGTTTCTCTGGCGCTTCATGGCGGCGGGTGGTGACAAGCACCATGCCGATGTGGTCCTTACGCACAGCCGCCGTGGGAAGTTGTGCCGCCCGGACGTTCTGGGAAGCTCGGAAGACTTCGACATCGTCCATCGCGAGAAAGTCAGTCGTTGGATCGTTCAACGTATCCAGGAGCCGATGCCCGTAGGTGCGCACCACCCCCCTGAAAAAGTGTTCCGCCGTAACCACCGTGACAGACAGTTCTTGCGAGTCCACTGAAACTACCCCTCGATGCACAGAAAATGGAGCTTTGCTAAATACTAGCATTCTGGACAGAATTGTCCGGAGGTACCCCTGGAGAAAAACAAAAAGCGGTTGACGGCAACGTCAAACGCGAGAAGTATTGACGGTCCTGTGGATTAACCACGCACCGCTTGCCACGGATCATGCTGGTTGCGGTCCGGTTCCGTCGCAGAGAATGACTCGATATGAACGGCAAGAAGGAGTATCGTCGCGATGAGAAATGCACGCATATCGTGCCTGGCAATACTGGCCGCAGCATTGTTTTCACCGTTGCTCACTTGGGCCGAGGACTGGCCCACTTACCTGCATGACAACCAGCGGACCGGCGTTACGCCGGAGACGCTGCGTCCACCGCTTGAGCTCGACTGGATATTCCGTTCGCCGTTTACTCCGGCGGAAGGATGGGCGTTGCCGGTCAACGGGTACGGTGCTCGCAAGAACAAACCGAACATCAGCCATGACGATGCGTTCCGCGTGATTGCCGTCGGAGATACCTGCTACTTCTGCTCGTCGGCCGAGAATTGTGTGTATGCGATCGACACGGCTAAGGGCACGGTGAAATGGGTCTTCTTCACCAATGCGGCACCGCGTTTGGCACCGGCGTTTTGGCGCGGAAACTTGTATGTAGGGGCCGACGACGGTGTATTCCGCTGCCTTGACGCGCGCGACGGGACGTTGCGTTGGCAGGTTCGTGCCGCGCCGCGCGACGACCTGGTTTTGGGGCAAGGGCGATTCAGTTCCGCGTGGCCGATCCGTGCCGGCGGGATCGTCCACGACGGAATCGTGTACTTCACGGCCGGCCTGTTTCCGTACCAGCATTTGTATTTCTACGCAGTTGACGCCCAGGACGGCCAAGTCCGCTGGTGCCGTCAGATTGACGACGGCGGCCGTTTGGACCATGTGCCGCAAGGCCACGTACTGGCTGCCGAGGACTCGCTTTTCACCACGTCGCGCGCCGCGCCCGCTCGCTGGAGCAAGAATGACGGCAGTCGCATGGACTTCAACACGCCTTTCCCGCAAGAAGTTCCCAAGGCCCACGAGTATCGCTTCTACAACGGCGGCAGCAACGCCCAGATCTGGAAAGGTCGAAACATCGTTTATGGACGCGCGTGCATTCTCGCGTACGATCCGGACGGCGAACTC
>JADHUC010000099.1 GCA_016784735.1 Pirellulaceae bacterium
CCAGGTCGATTTGGTCTCGCGGTCCCATGCCGGCAAATCCGGACTTGGCCGCCGGCCCGTAGGCGATGATACAGCGACCGTTGCTGGATACCGTGTTCTTAGGATCGTAAGTGTAGCTGGTCGCCGCCGAGCGATCCTCGGGCTTTTTCTGGCCGAGCGATTTGTCCCGTTGCAGATAGAACTGGATGGGCGTCGTGGCTTTCGGCGGCCAAGCATCGGTTTCAATCCACCTGCCGCCGTGGTTCAGCCGCCCGTTTGATGCACGCCGCCCATCGCCGCCACCCATCATGAAGAACTTGACCGGCGGGCCGAGGTCAATCGAGCGGTCGCCCTTCATCCAACGATCGAACCACGCCAGTTCCATCTGCAGAAAGTCCTGGTAGCTCGATATTCGGCCGCCCTCGTTGCCAAAGTTCACGTCCCCGACGGTCGTACGGAAGTTGTTGTGTGTCCAAGGGCCGATCAACAAGTGTTGGTTTCCTCGCCCCATTCCGACCATCTTCTGATAACCGTCACTGATCGTTCGCGGATACCAGTCGAACCAACTTGTGACCCAGAGAATTGGCATATCGGGGAACGAATCGAAATGCTCGTCCATGCCGAAGCCGGGCTGTCGCCAGAAGTCGTTGTACTCGTAGTTCTCGAAGTAGAGCTGAAACGCCGCATCCTCGTACGCGGGCAGTTTGGCCAGCGGCGTCTTCCCGCGCTCCCACGGTATCCGATCAGCCCACTCAAGAAAGCTCCGACTACCCATCATCGCTCGAACCTCTCCGGCCGCCGCCGGATCCCGCCGAGCTTGCTGGCTGCTCGCCGCGACGCTCAATATCCATCGCAGCAGACCCAGATGCAGAGCTCCCCCGCACCGCAGGCTGTAGTGATAAGCGTTGATCGGACCTTGGTGGGGAATCATGGTCACCAGCGCCGGCGGATTTTGGGTTGCCGCGTGGTATTGCACCCAAGCCATGTAGGAAACGCTGTGCATAGCAACCTTGCCGTTCGAGGCCGGATGTTCGGCAAGCCAGGCAATCGTATCGTATCCGTCCTTCGGATCGTCCCGAAAGGGAAAGAACGTCCCTTCCGACCCGCCACGTCCTCGGCAGTCCTGCACGACGGAAATATAGCCGTGCTGGGCAAAGAACCGTACCTTGTCAGGCCCCCATGACGTCTTGCCGTACGGCGTTCGCATCAGCACCGCCGGCAACCGTTTGCCGCCCGAGGCAGGAAAGTGCAAGTCCGTCGCCAGTTTCGCCCCGTCGCGCATCGGCACCATCACGTTGCGATCGACGACCACATCATAGGATGCCCGACGTTTCAACGCCTCCGCCCCACGGATGTTTCCATGGCTGAGCAGCGTTGCCGAAATCACAAACACTGGGAACAGCACGTTTGCCGCTTGCTGTAGCTTCTTCATTGGTCCGCCACCTTCGTTCTGCAATATGCCGTTTAACCCGAAGCCGATGGCGATGGCGGCGAATGCCATGGATGGTCCACTCGCGGCACCCGCCATCGCCTTCGGCTTCGGGTTAAACGAGCTTTCGTCACACAGCCAATTCAACACGAACCCACGGTTTACCTTGGCAGTTCGTTGACTTGGGCATCATTCGTGGGTATCCATTTGGCGTCGAACAGCGATTCGACGCGGAAGCTACCGTCCCCCTCGCGTCTGACAACCGCCGAGGCTGGCAGACGGACCTGGTCGCCAACGCCGTACTCCCAGAGACGAAGGACATCTCCCGGAGTGAAGTCGTCCGCGTTCAGCGTTCCGATCAATTCGTACACGTAGCCGGCATCACCCTGTCGTCCCAAGACGCGACACTTCCACGCTTTCGAGAGGTCGTCATTTGTGATGGTCAATCCCGCGTTCATTCCGGGGTACTGGCCTTCCAATGGACCGACGTTCACGGCAACGCGGTTCTTCTCCAGGTCAACGGACTTTACGTGTGCGTAGCTCAAATCCGCCGCCTTCGCGAACGTGATTACCGATCGTCCATCGATTAGCTCGTGAGCCGCGACGCCGAACGCCGTCCGGTGTTCTGCATTGCCGATCTCCAATTGATGGCCTACAACGCCGTCCGGCAGTGTGGAGTCCAGCCAAAGTTTGCGTCTCCAGAAATCGACCTTGACGACTCGGGCAACTGCCTCCGGCTTCGCCACCGTCAACACGCCCCATTTGGTCGCCAATCGCGTGCCTTCCACAAGGTGCGCCATTCGCAGCCCACGCTCATCACTCGATACGTAGGCGAATTTCGCGGCGACGGTGATGTCGCCTATGCGGCGAGTTTGCGCCATCGGGTCGCTTACGCAAATGTCGGTGTGGCCGTTTACCGTCTTCACTTCGATCGCGACAGGACGCATCGCATCGCGTTCGTTGCTGCCAGTCGCCAATTCGCGAGCCGAAACGATGAACGGCTCCCCGGCGTACGGCTCGATGATCGCCGGGTACACCGACTGAAGTTCCTCGCCGTTACGTTGGATCATGAGATACGGCCATGTACCCTGAACTCTTTCTGGCAGCGGAGTGATGTGGCCGACCATCAGGCGCTCGCCTTCACGGCCGAACAAGTGCAGGCGCGTGAACTTCCGTGGGGCATTCGAGTCGTAATCGGGGCCGAGCATCTGTTTTTCGGCGTTCTTCTGTCTAAGCGTTAGCGGTGCGTCGTAACGGTCCGTGGCTTCGATGATCTCCTCGGCACGGCGCAAACGCCACGTTGCCAATACCGCGTCCGGGGCTTCTCCGACGTAACGAAGATCGTCTCCGCGGAGGAACTTCCGCAGGTAGCCAACTTCGTCGCCTTCGATCTTCGGCGTTCGGTCTTGGATGTTCACGTCAAAGCCATCGCTGATTGTCCCATGAAAGCAGAAAGTATGTCGCGACCCTCCAACGACGCGTTGAACGTCAAAAACATAACTGCTGGGTGTGACGATGTCAGGGTCGTGTTTTGTTGTATGTGTGTACAGCGGCTGCGATGGGGCCTTCGTTGCCGGACGCCCCGGATCCACGTCGATCAGGGCAACGACCCGGTCGCGAGACTGCCCCTTGCCTGGCGGCGGAATCGCGATGCCGTGCATGTATTGCGCCCCGTCGGCGGGCGCAAAGGTGCTGATCCATGCATGGCCCTGCCAGATACCGCCACGACCACCGTCGCCGTTCACCTCGACAACATTGTGGGTGATGGTCGATCCCGGACTGGGCTGTGCGTAGCTGCCGCGATGCCCCAGGTCGTTCAGCATGCGCACGCCATGTGCCATGATCTGCAGATCGAGCGTGTCGCCGTGCGAATGGCCGTGGCCGGTGCCGACTCGCAGGTAGGCTGTCCGTTTGAAGCGGAAGTCATCGCTCTCCTGACCGCTCTCCTGGATGCCGGCCCAGTTCGTCAGGACTCGCGAAGTCTGGCTGAGCATCGGGTCTCGGGCCTGTCGCCCGGCTGCCTTCTCCACGTCGGCCCACTCGCGATCCGTTTCGGCGCGTCGGCCGTAATAGTGGACTAGCAACCAGGCAAGACGTGGATCGCCGGACCAACGCCAACCAGCGCGGATCTCCTGATCGAAGTTTTCCATGTAGCTCAAAATCCGCGGCTTCGCGGGTCCACCCACGTCTCCGATCGTCATTGGGTAGCCGCCGGCCACCGTCGCCTCCAAGGGAAAGAAGCAAGCGTCGACGAGCTTGCGATAGCGGTCGAAATCCGTCAAATCGTATTTCGAATCACCGCCGTTAGCCACGTATTTGGCCGTCCAGTCGGCCAGATCCCTAAATGGCGAGCCGCCCATCGTGTAGAACACCGACCCGATGGTTGTGGATCCGTCCCGCTGAGTGGTCGTCGAGATGTAGTCCGGCAAGCCCGCGGAAGGATAGGGGTAGATCCACGTCTCGTTCCACAACTGCTCGATCCACGGACGCGTGATCTCCGGATCCTGCTGGACGGCGATCGACTGCATCAACATGGTCGGAGTGCCTTTGTCGTTCCAGCGGTGCCAGTGTAACACCTGCTTTGCGGAGTATTGGACCAGGCGAGTCTCGATCAAGCGTCGAAGATCCTCGTCGGTTCGAACCCAAGGGACGTACCGGCCGACCGCTTGAGCGAGTTCTTGGTTGCCGCGGATGTAGTCGAACAGGAAGTCGTAGGAATACAGCAAGCCCGACCGGAGATTCGTCAGACGCTGGTAGCCAAAGCGTCGTTGCACGAGACGCATATCGCGATTGTACATGGTGGCCGGAGCAACGACGGCAAAGCCGAGAAGTTGCGCATCGGTCTGAGCCGGGTAGAGGTAGCTCCATCGAGCCAAGAGGAACGCTGCGTCCCGAGCCGCGCGAGTGTCTGCTATCGCATGATAGAGATAAGGCAGCCGGTGAACGTAATCTCCACCGTGATACGGGGCCAAGGGAAGCCGCGCACCTTCGGACCACAGCCCAAGCTGTGCCGCAATCGGCATCCAATGTTCCGCATGTGGCATGTCTCCGCATTGCGGGAACCACACTCCGCCTCCATCGTCCTTCAGTGGGTAGGGATCCGGCAAGGGACGGTGCTCAAGCAGATCTTCCAGCGCGTAGGTGAGGGCGAGCTTCGAGTTCTTAAGCTCGAACGGCGTGTACCACATCCTCCCGAAGTGTGTTGGAAGCTGCCAGGAACCGTACGTCTCTTCGGCCTCCTTCGCGCCGAGCTCGCCGGGACGCATCGTGCGAGAAAGAAAACTCTCGTCGTATTCGGCGATGTACTGGACGTTTATCGGCGGCACGGCGCGCCATAACAGTTCGTCCCTTTGGCGGCGCTCTGTGGGCGCGAGTGCAGGAGCATCGGAGGCGAGATAACTGTCCAATGCAACCTCCTTGCGGACTTGTTCGACGACATCGCTGCGTTTGGCGGTGGCACGAAGTTGCTCGCGCTCCTGGAGCGTGAAGAATCCGGGCCGCGTCTTGGCCGGCCGCCCGGCCAGACCTCGCAGGCAGTCGTGAAGCTCGACGTTGTACACATAGAGATCAGCGATACTCCCTTCGCCAACGGTCAGCGTTCCGTGGTATGACCGTCGCTCGTCTGCATTGAAGTACAGATCGGTAACGCAATAGAAATCGTCCCAATAAGGAACGCGGTGGCGATACCGCGAGATTCCGCCGCCGACCTTGTCGTTGACACGCAAGTCCACGTACACCGGTTTTCGATACTGCTCCAGATCCTCTGTCCGAACCATGGCGATCACTCGCACGACATAGCAGCCGATATCGAGCGCGCCGAAGTCAAGCTCGAACACCGGTTCGCCTGCCGAACAGCGTACGGCTGGCACCGGCGGTCGCGCCTCGCCGGTCAGTTTGTATTGTCGATCGCGAATGGCGGGAACAGCTTCTGTCTTGCGGGCTTTCGGAATGTCGGGCAACGAGACAACTTCCCAGTCACGGACGAGCGTCCCGCGATCGAACATCTTCCGACTTCTCCCGCCAACAAAACGCTCGACGTCATCCGCGTACCCCGACGCGGCCAGGAGCATCGCAATCAGCAGAAAACCCACGCGATCAAAGAGAAGCAAAGGCAGACCCGCGAAGATGGGAAGAATGTTGTTGCGTTTGTTGGTGGGTGGATACATCGCGCTACTCGCTATTAGTGTCTGCAGCGGAATACCTCGGTGCTTCCGACGCCGTTTGCGCGCCGGCGCATGCGTTCAGCCGATACGATATACGTGCCCAAGCGCGCGCAAGTGCTCCGCGAAATCAAGTTCGACAGAAGCTTGGTCCGTTCCATGGCCTGTGGTTTAGGGCAAGGAATTGATGCTCACGGTACCGCCGCTGACGACGTCGATACGGAGCGAATGACGTTCCAGTAGTGTCATTCCTACAAGCGGCTCGGCGTTCACCGCTTCGACCTCGATGGCACGTGGCTGGCCATCCCAAATCACCGCCCCGCGGTACACGTCGAAGTTGTCCACGCTGCCGTCAGCCAGGATGCCCTGCTCGCGGCCCAACCAAGTCAACTGCAATGTGGCAATAATCGATGGCGGCAAGGTCAGATACCCAGTGAAGCCGGTGTCGATCACCGCCTCAACCTGCTGCCGGCGTGAACGTGTGCCGACAACCACCAACGGCACCGTCGCCTCAAGATTGGCATTGACGGTCCCGGCGATCATGTGGCCTCCTTCGGTCGCTGAATGCCAAATCGATGAACCCCCCGGTGGCCGATTCGTACGAACCAGATCTGCGCGTCGGGACAGCGGGCCAACAGTTGATCCGCGGCCGTCAAGGTGTCGTCCCCGACTTCGAACTCACCTCCGTCGACGTCGATGGCAACGATTCTGCCGTGATTCCCGGCTTCGACCAAAGGACGAACCTGCTCTTCGTACATCGCCGTGCCCCGTCGGGCATGGTCTTCCTTGCTGTAACGCGCCTGCCGTACCGTCATAGGTCTACTCCGTCCGAATCGCATGTCTCCACTCGATTTATTGTACGCCGTCGAGACGCGGCTGTCAGCAGGCAATCCCAGGAGCACCGCGGCAGAATTCCGGAGTAGCCCCAAGAACAGAACGACTCTCGACGCCTTCTCGATTTAGCCGCCCGTCTTATTGCACCGTCCAGGCGTCCAAGACCAGTTCCGCGTCTGGAGCTTGGTGTTGGCGCTGGGCTTTCTTACCCGGCGCCGTGCAGATGATCTCCAACTCGATCCAGCCCGGGAGGCTCAGATTGTCCAGGGGCACAGTCCACTCGATCACATCGTCGGGACTCTTACCCGGCGTCAAGGTCACGACTTCGCCACCGTTCACGCGGACTTGCCATGCGCCCTGTCCGGGTGCCAATGAGCCGTGTAGATGCAGCTTAGGAGCCGTGATCGAAGCAACGGCTACCTTTGTGCGCACAACGGCCTTGCCGCCGGGCCGACCGCTGAATAGGATCGCGCCCCAGCCGGACCAGTCGAACCGGCCGTACTTGGGCAGTCGGGCGGTCATCTGGTCGGTGGTGATGGGCGCGGGTATGTCCTCGAATTCGTGCCAGCCTGGATCGGTCGGCGGCGGCATGTCCAATCTCAATTGGTCCAGCTTCAGCAAGTAGGTGTTGCTGTCCATCGGTTTTGTCTGGCAGATGAAGCGTAACACCGCTCGGCCGTCGGGGGCTGGGTTCAGCAACGGCGGCGTGAACTCTGTGCCAGGGTCGCGACGCAGGCCTAGCGACTGGCCCAGCGAGATAGGGGCCTTCATCGGCACCGAGCCGATCGCCCGACCCGCGAAGAAATCCAACCCTTGCGGGAACTGCGGCGGAGACTTGCTTTCGGCGAGATTCAAGAGATCAATCTCGTACGTGCCGCGGTTCGGACCCCACAGGACGTTCCAGCCCACGGCCACGTACCGGGACTGCGGCATCCGGACCGTGCAGTCGACGTAGTTGCCCGCCTGCTTGGCGACCATCAACAGGTATCGTCCGCCGCTGGGATGATAGTTGTGCGCCACGTCTTCCACCGCCCGGACTTCCACGCCGTGGGCTGCGGCCATCGGCAACAGGTTCTCCGCCTCGGACCACCAGCCCACGCGAGATTCCTGCTTTTCGGGCCCGAGCCGCGCCGGGCGGAGGGCCGGGTAGTTGGTGTGGGGCAGCGGTTCCGCGTGATCGGTCAAGGGCGGTGCGGCGTACGGCTCGCGATCGTAACGGTACCAAAGGGCCACAGCGGCAGCTTGTTTGGGCGCGCCGGCCGCGTCGACGCCGGGAGTGTAGCCGACGATGGCCGTTCGTTCGAACGGCAACGGGTCTGTCAGGAAGTGTCGCGTGCACCCGACGAAACCGTCCTCCAGCCGCGGATGGTTCCAAATGGCCCCGGCCGAGTATCCGCCATAGATCCCGTGCAGCCACAACGGCACCAAGCCGTGGCCGGCGATCGTCCGCCCGTCCAGCGTCGCGGCGACCGTGCCATTGTGAACCGCCTTCGGCCACCGGTCGTTGCCAGTCATGAACAACGACAACCCAACCAGCCGTCCAGATCCCGGTACCTCGATCAGCGGCTGCGGATCGAAGCCGGCCGTGACCGGTCTCAGCGTCCGCGTGCCGCATAGCCGGCCGGCTTGGTTGGCTTGGTCGATGCCCAGCGGCGCGACGATCGCCCGCGTGAATCCGGCGAATCGGGTCGTCTCGGAACGGTTAACCAGTTCGATTCGCAGACGGCGCGCGAACGGCATCGGGAGATTCAAATGGAACGTGACTTCGGGATAGTAGAACCGCGGCTCGCGAATGTGCCACGGATACCGGATGCCAGCGGCCACGTCGCCGTTGAAGGCATCCCAGCGCCCCTCGGGCCACGGATGGGGCACGCCGACTAGGTCAGTGATCGGCAACCGCAAAGCCGGGGCCGTCTGGCCATCGTAGTATGCCTCGACCAGCACTTCACGCAGAGTTCCCACCAGAGCTGGATTGATGTGGAACTCCAACGCGATCACCTCGCCGCTGCCCGATATGTCCAGGGCGGTTGCGTGTTGGCGCACTGACAGCACAAAGTTTTGCCGGACTTCGCGGTTTGGTTCGCGGAGATTGTCGTGCAAGCCGAATCCGCTCCTTTTCCAGACTGCGGCTGCCTCGACGAGGCCTTTGGCGTACGATCCGTTCGGGTCCGCGTCGGCCACCGCCACCGGCGTGCCGGCCGGGAGCGTTCGGTAGCTGACGTACCGTTCCAACTTCGGCTGGTCGCAGACGATGCGCAGCGAACTCGCAAAACCGACCGGGGCCAGCCAATTGCACTGGCCCGCGGCTGCGAAGACCAGCGGTTTGGGGATGATTCCCAACGCGTCGCCCTTCTGGTCCGCGTCGCCGAGCGAGCCGGACCAGAAGGGCTTGCCGTCGACCCAGACGGTTAACCGAGCGGAACTCTTCGTGATCCAGATGTGGTCCAACACGCCAGGGCCGACAGTATCCAGCACGAGATAGCCACCCTCGGTGGCCGGCAATTTCTCCTTGGCCCACGCGTCAGAGATCACATGGCGTTGGCCAACCGACGGCCGGGCCAACCATCGCCAGTCCGTCAAACTCACCGGCGAACCGGGCGTTGGCGGCTGGTAGGCATGGGCCGGGACCGCGAGTAGCAGCCCGGCCGTGACGTATTGAACAAAGACGGCATATCTCATGGTCGCCTCCATTCCCTGAACTCCTTAGGCATCTCCAGCGGCTTGACCGAGTGCTTGCGGGCCTTGGCCGAGTCGTCGCTGCCGCGGAAGCGGAGTGTTGTACCCTCGACTATCGCTTCCTGCCAGACCTCGCCGTTGTAGTTCAGACCCACGATCGCCACCCGCGCGTCGCTGGCCAGCGGGCCGGCTTCGGCCGCCTTGCCGGTGTCGTTCAGCATGACCCAAGTCTCGTAGCGGATCTTATTGCTCGGATCCATCTCGCTGACGAGCTTCACCACGGTCAGGTCATCATTGTCGGTGGCCACCTCGATCCGCTTCGGATCTTTGCTGTCGGCCGGTGGTTCGATCAGCTCTGATGGGCGAATGGTCGGTGTGTGTGGCAACAAGAGGGTCGTAAAGGTGATCTCCTGACCGGCCCGGGCCATGCCGCTCCAGGTCTGGCGCAGTTGGACGGGTGAACCGCGGTAGGGGTTTTCCAGGTACCGATCCACGACCGTGTGCTTGCGGTCGTCGCGTGGCGCGAAATACACCATCAAGTCCCAGGCGGGATTCTTGATCGACTGCACGCCGCGGCCCAATCCTAAACCGGTGTAATACAACTCGTTGTAGTACGCGTTAAACCAGTTCGGGCCGCATTCGGGCCCAAGCGAGCGGGTTTGGATGCACGGCCCGAGTCGCACTTTCATGGTGGTCTCGAATTTTGCCCGGTCCTTCACGACCATGAATCCGTTCTTGTAGAACAAGATGTCGCGCGTGTAGGTGACCGGCAAGTGCTGGTAGGGCGTGGTGACGATCCGCACGAAGGTGAATGCGGGATCGTCCACAAAGATTGGTACTTCGGTGGTCATCGGTCGCGGGTCGGACGCCAAACCGTCCAAGTCCTCGATCCACAGCAGGTTCTGGAAGTTGGGGACGTTTTCGTAATAGCCCTGGCCCGACAACAGAGCCGCGTCGTGGATCGTCAGTGCGATGATGTTGCCCGGGACTTCGCCGCCATGGCCAGCGATCGGCAGCAACTCGACAAGGCCCCACATGTTCTGGGCTTTCGTACCGCTAGACAGCACAACCTTGTCGGGGATCCAGTGCGCGGCGTCCATCTCCCTGGGACTCGTGCCCGGACGAGCCCGACGTCGTTCGAGCGACACTTGCGCAAGCGGATGCCGCCACGTCACGCGGCTGGCCGAAGGCGGCGGCGTCGGGGCGACGCTGTCGTCGGCCATCAGGTAGGCCATAACAAAGTTGTCGATCGCCGTGTCGAACGGGATGTGGTACTGATTGGCGTGATGGTCCAAATGGTTGTAGTAGTACTCGGCAATGCGGTGGCTGGTCCAGCGGAACCGCCCTTCGCGCGACAGCTTGCTGATCCACTCATAGACCCACATACTCATACCGACCTCGTGCCAGCCTGAGCAGGAGGCAAACTGCGGCACCGCGCCGCTGGGGCTGACCATTTCGACGTAGCGGCGCATCGTCTTCATGTAGCCAGGGTGTTTCAGGAAGGCGTCCCAGTCACCCGTGTGACAGTAGATGGCGACGGCCGCGTCGAAGAATACCCAGTGGTAACCTGGCGAGGCGTCGTCGCTGTCGCCCACCACGCCGATCAGCTTATCGTGGTGATCGACGTAATCGACCACGCGAGGATCGACCGGTTTGCCGTCTTCTTCGGCCACCAAACGGGCCGCCTTCAGCACGGCATATCGATGCCAAACGCGGTTGTGCGTGCCGCTCTCGGCCAACAACTCCTTGGCGGGCTGGGCGGCCACCTTGTACAAACCTTCGCGATATCGCCGCTCGGCGTCTTTGGGGGCGAAGGGATTTTCTTGCGGGTCCTTCATCCACGTCATGTAGCGGTACATCGCCGCGGCGGTGAACTTGAACCAGCCGTGACGTTCCATGAGCTGATCCAGGGTGATGTCCATGACTTGGCGGGCAAGGTCCACATACTCCTTGTCGCCGGTGATCCGGTACAGGGCCATACACCGGAACGCGTCCCTGTACGCATAGGGGCTGTTTGTTTTGATCTGCTGCTGGGTCGAACTTTTCAGCGACGGCTCGCACCATTTGCGGATGTAGGGAACGTAGTCCTCCTTGCCCTTAATGAACCCGTGCTTGTACCAACCGTTTCGATGAGCGGCGTAGGCGTTGTGCGACACACGCCCGGGCGGCATGTGGTGGATCTCGCCCGGCAGGTTCCGTACCAGTGGCGGCGCCGGCTTTGGTTCGACGATCGTCACCGGCACGGTGGCGATCACGACTGCCGCCTCGCCGACCGGGGACGCCAACTCCTGGATGGTGTAGCGGCCGGGTTTGCTGACCGTGCCAGCGGCGAATTCCACAACCGCGTTGCCCGTCTTTCCCTGTGGCACGTCCAGACCGACAGGCTTGGCGGCCACGGTCTGGTTGCTGCTGTCGACCACACGGATCGACTCGATACGGCAGATTCCATCCAGGGCGTCCAACTCGGCGCGAACGGCCCACGGCTCGTTGGCCGGTACCTCGTCGGCCGAGACGGTCAGCGTCCCCAGCATGTCGCGGCGGCTCGCCAGGCGGAACGTTGGCTCGTCTTTCGGTACGCCAGTGAACCCCCAGCCCACTTGGTTCAATGCCTCGTCCGGGTCGATGTCGGCCGCCAGGAACGAGATAAACAACCGCTCGCCTGGCCGGGCCACGTACTCCAGGTCTTTCCAGGGGACGGCCGCTTCGACGTTGTATCCGTTGGGCGTTTCCGCAACCGCCCATTTGCTGTGTTCGGTCAGCACCCAGTACAGGTCACGCTTGTCGAGCAGATCCGGGCGAATGTCCAACAGCTTGCCGCGAGGATTCTGGCCCATTGGCGCGTAACGCAGGCCCAGAAAAGGCGTGGCCGAGAACGGCGAATTCGACTTCATCGGCTGGCGGAACGAAGCCACCGACACCATCAAGCTGTCGCAGCCCCAGCCCGCCGGCCCCTGGTTCCCGTAACTGTCCGGCTTCACGCCCCGCAAGTGGTCGTCAATCATCTGGCCGGCCACGTACAGATACTCGTCGTCCCAGGCCAGAGCCGCTTTGCCGCTTAGGTCACTGTCACCCTTCAGTGGGCTGGTCGGATCGTTGCCATGGAGGCTCGTCATGGGCCCCTTGGCTGTGGGGCTGATCACGTAGGGCGTGTCGGCCATGTCCCACTCGTCCAGCTTGCCGTCAATGGAGATCGGCTTGTCCGGCTTCGTGATCACGTACTGCTGGGGCGTGTCAACGATCTCCGCCGCTCCCAACCATCCACTGAATCCAACCAGCAATACTGCGAAAGCCCACTTGTGCCACGCGTGTCTCATGTGTCGTTCCTTCCGCTTGAGGCTCAACGCTTGCGAAGCCGGTCGAGGAATCTCAGGACTTGTTCAGCTTCGCAGCAAGCCGCTCACGTAGTATAATCAATGTGAAGTTTGAGTGTCCCGCGAAACAGGTGTAGAGGGAGCCATAAGGTGAATTTGAGAGTACAGGCCGATCCGCCGCCTCTCTATGATGCAAACGATCGCGTGGTCCGCATATCGGGTACCAGGATTCCACTCGAACGCGTTGTCCGAGCGTTCCTTGCTGGATCGACGCCCGAGCAGATCGCTCAGGACTACGACGTGCTGTCCATCGAAGATGTGTATGCCGTCGTCAACTACTACTTGCACCACCGGCCCGAAGTCGACGCCTATCTGGCTGAAGCCGAACACGACGCCGCAAGGATCCGGGACGAAATAGAAGAACGGCACGATCCCGCGGGAATTCGTGCTCGACTCCTCGCCAGACGTTCGGCGAAGGCGGAATGACATGATTCGGTTTCTTTCCGACGAAGACTTCAACGGCCGAATCGTGCGAGGCCTCTTCCTGCGGAAGAGCGACCTCGACCTAGTCCGCGTACAGGACGTTGGGCTGCTTGGAGCGGATGACGACGAGGTTCTCGAATGGGCCGACCAGAATGGTCGCGTCCTGCTGACCCATGATGGCCGTACGATGCCGAATCACGTTCGGAATCGCTTGGCAGCCGGCTCACACCTGCCGGGTGTATTCATTGTCGACGATCTCGCCTCCATCGGTGATTGCGTCGAAGACATCTTGCTCGTGGCCGAGTGCAGCGAAGAAGGCGAGTGGGAAGACCAAATACACTACTTGCCATTCAAGTGACGTGCATTCTCCGTCATAGCTCGGACCGGCTGTGCTCTCGTCTATTTCAGCACGACGGTTGCCACGCCGGACGCGCGGATCGGTACACTCACTGTTCCGTTTCGGACCTCCAACGACTCTTGCGGCACCTCGACGAGGTTGCAGGCAGTCGCCTCTTCAAACGCTACTTGAGGAAGCCGCACCTGGGCGGTGGTCGGCTTGCCGGCGACTTCCCACAGCCGCAGCAAGAGGCCCTCGCCGGACTCCGCCCGTTTCATTCCGATCAAGAGCACGTTGGGTTGGTCGATCTCGATTAGGCTGGATGAACCGGCAGGCAGGGGCCGATCCGGTTGAGCATCGGTCTTGACCGCGATCAGCGGGTTGGATGCGGCCCAGCCGAATCGCGCGGACTCGACGGTGTCGGCCTTCGCGTCGCTGGTGATCGAGAAGCGGAACGTTAATTCCCCTCCCTGGCCCGGCTGATAGTTAGTGAACCAGTAGTTGTTCATCACGTATGCGTACAAGTGCCCGTTCGTGATCGGAAGCTCCGTCTGCCACTTGCCGCGATTGATGTCTTGGAAGCAGACCAGCGGGGCGTCGGGCGTGGACCACGTGATCGCCGCATCTGAGGACTCGACCTGGACGAAGTGCTGCACGGTGAACCAGTCCAGACAGGCGCCCGGCAGCATGTGCTCGTCGGGCCGCTGGATCACCAGCGGGGCCTCGTAGCGGAACGTCGGCTTGTCTGCCGCAAAAGGATACGCGAAATAGACCGCCTCTTTGTCATGCGTTCTTGTCTTGGTCAGACGGTTGCTGATATCCACACGTTTCAAATCGTTCCACACGGTCACTTCCGTGGTGATTGCCGGCGTCATTTCCGCCGAACTCTCAATGATCATGCGTTGGCCTAATTCGCCGAGGCTCACCGCGCGTAGCGTCGCTTTCTCCGGGCTGTGGATGACCAGTTCGGCATCGGGGCTCTGGTCTCGGACAATGCGGCTGTCATCGCCGCCGGAGACGTACAGGTACTGATTCAATTGGTAAGACGCTTTGCCGTCGACCAACTCGCGGTCAAGCTCTTCGTCCATCAAGCTGGTGATCGCGCCGGTCGTCGGGTCGAACTGGAGGCTATAGAAACGACTTTCGATCCGAGTGCCTTCCAGCGGCTGAGCGGTAGGCACGTCGGCCTTCGGCCCGAGGCGAAGCGCGCGATACCCGCACGAGGGCACGTCGCGCACGATGGCCAAAGTCGTTTCTCCCACCCTGCAGCAAGCCGATGATGGATCGACCACCGATGTGCCCTCGGGCAGGCTAACTTCCAGAAGGTCGGTCCGAGGCCAGCTTGCCGTGTTCAGCACTACCAGCGAGCGATCTTCGATGTTCACCAGCGACGCAAGTGCGTTCGCGCCTTGTTCCAAGAGCTGGCGGCTCTGCTGATCCGCGTCCACCGCGAATTGCGACTTGATCTTCCATTGGCCGATGGCCTGCTCGTGGTCCGGTTCTCGGACCGAGTAGGACGATCCCCACGTGTGCTCGTCGTACAGCATTGCATTTCGCCAGGCTTCGTCGACGGTCTGCCTGGGGTACTGCTGCCGGCTATCCAATCGAGAGGCCAGCGACAGCAGTCGCTCGGCCGAATCAAGCGACTCGTGGGCATTGCGACACAGGGCGGTCTCGCGAGCCGACGAACCGGCGCCATCCTCCCAGTACGTCCCCCCGCTGCCGCGCACCACCGGAAGCTGATCGCCGTAATTCTCCTCGATGTACTCGAAGAACTCGGCGTTGTCGCACAGGATCATTTCGGGGAACGCGTAGCGATCGTTCCACTCCTTAGCCACTACAGGCAGTCGCGGATCAACCAAACGATTGTCGCTGACCGCGCCGTTGCCGAAGATGGCATCGTAGGGGTAGTGCTCCCGCTCTTCGTATTCGCGAATGATGGCCGTGGTTCGTTTGCGGGCGGTCTCCAGGTCGTCGTGCAGTCCGAACCGCCAGGCGTACGCGATGCTCTTGATGAACACCATCAGAACGCGGCTGCCATCGGGGCCCTCCCACCAACACGGGCTCTTGTCGTACATCTCGGTGAAAGTGTACCCCCGGGTGTTGTTGATGCCGTTACTGAAGTAGCGGATGCCCGCGCCCGCCAGCATCATCGGCGTGGCGCCAACGCAGGTGGGCACGTCGTTGATCATCGCGCAGGAGTACGGCACGCCATGCTCGCGGTGCAGGCGATGAGCGAGATACGTCTGACGGCAAAACTCCTCGTGCGAACAGAGCCCGGTGAGGATGTTCACATACAGGGCCTGTACGCCGATCTTGCGTTGCCGAGCCAGTTCAAGGAATCTCGCGATCTGATTCTCGTCCCGCGTGGCCAGGAAGTTTTCCACCTGCCAGGCCACTTCGCAGTTCCATTTGAAATCAGGATACTGCTTGATCAGCTCGATGGCCGTGTCGATGTTCTGGCTGTTGCGCTCGGCGCATTCAGGCTGAAGGTGAGTGTAGCCGATGTCGGTATGGGCGCTGGCGGCCACGAAGATCTTCCACTTCCGTTGCGGCGGCACGGTCACCGTGGTCGACTTGGACCGGCCATCGACCGTCGCCGTCACTTTCACATCGAGCGGCTCGGCCGAATCGGGTACGCCGACTTCGCGTGACAGCGAGACGAACGAGTCCAACTGGTCGACGGTCATTTCGGATTTCTCCCCAGCGGCTTCCACACGTAGCGTCACGTCGGCAGCCGGAGCGGTCAACGTGACGCCCACCTCCACAACGCGGCGCAACTGGTCGTCTTCGCGAAAGAAGAAGATCGTTGGCGTGACGGTTAGGGAGTGGACTTCCGGAAGCGGCATTTTGCCGGCCGGGTTGTTCAGTAGGGCAAGAGCGTCGTACTGCACCCAGGACCCGTTTTGGCAGGCTAGCACGATCTGATTATCCCCTTTGCGAAACAGGTCCGCGGGCAAGGCCAGCTCGATCTTCTGCGGCTTGCCCGCCGCGGGATCAGTCAGCGAGTCGTCGCCTCCGCCCGGCTTGAGCCGGAAACGGCCCGTACGCTCCCCGATGGAGATGGTATACGTCGGCGGTTGACGACCGTGCGCGTCGCACAACTGAATGCGAAGCGTAAAGACGCCGTGGGGCTCTTCGGGCAGCGAAAACCGAATCGCAAGCGGATGCACCCGGCTGCCGGCCCATGGGTCCGCCGGTCCCGGATGGATGAAGGGCCAGTGGCGCGCCGGGTCGCTGGCGCCGATGTTAAACACGGGGCGCGGGGCTGGAAAATGCTCCCGGTACGATTCGCAGTCGCCAGCGACGGCAAACTCCTGGTAGTTGCGGTCCGGCTCGCCGATCTGCCAAACCACGCGCTCCGATGCCCCCGCCAGCGACGAACCCATCAACACGATAACGGCCAAAATTCGGAACATGACATTTCCCCCAAACTGCGATATCACTCCGTCGAAGAAGTCGCGCGAAATGCGTAGGTTATGCTTCAGCATATCGCCTCTCAGTATACCGCCCCACTGTTCGATATGCTGAAGCATAACCTACTTGAATTGGTCGAATTGACACATGCTGCGGTGCCTCTCCTGCCGGAGATGCAGCACGCGACCTATTGTACCAGCCGTCGATGGGCCATGTAGAAGGTCGTTGGGATTTCGGATGCCCAGCGGGAAGCGAGAGCACGGCGCGCGAATTGACACTCCTTTCGGCCCCGCTAACATAGACCGCTTGGCGCGGGCCGAGGCGCGAGCATTCGCGAATTAGAGATGCCTTATTAACGCTTTACATGCTGAGGTAAACATGAGCGACTATCAACGCAGATTGCGAGTATTACCGAACTTGGCAGCGTTGGCGATCTTTGTCTGCCTCTGGTCGTCGATTGTGAACGCGCAAGAGACTTCTCCTCCCTGGCAGAAGCTGATCGTTCCGACGGTCGAGGAGGCGGCTCGCGGCTTTGAGAATCCCCCCAACGAATACAGCTTGATCGTCTGGTGGTTCTGGAACGGCGAGATGACCGAGGCCAATATCCGTCGAGATCTTAGCGATCTGAAATCGCGTGGCGTCGGCTCGGTGATGATCTGGCCCTATAACGGGCTGACTGGCCTCGAGTATCTCTCGCCGGCGTGGTTCGAGCGTGTGCGCTTCGCGGTCCATGAATCGCGTCGTTTGGACCTGCGAGTTTGGCTGATGGACGAGGGGTGCTACCCCAGCGGGTTCATTGGGGGCAAGGTGACGCGGGAGCGGCCGTGGCAGCGGATGCAGATTCTCGTGGCCCGGAAGAACGACGGCGGCCAAGTCGAGGTAAAGCCGGAATACCGCACTTCGGCGACGCGCTACATCCATGCGCCAGGTTTCGCCAAGGACGGCGCCAATTCGCTGTTCGACGCCCTGGACCGAAACGCAACGAATGATTTCTTGAAAGACGTTCACGAGCAGTATTGGGACTGTTTCGGCGAGGAGTTTGGCCGTACGGTCCTCGGGATCATGGGCGACGAGCCCTCCTTTCCCGGAGTCCCGTACACGCCAGGGTTCTTCGACGATTTCGCGAAGCGAAAAGGCTACGACGTGCGGCCACATCTACCAAAACTCTTCATGAAGCCGCCCACCGAAGAGGCCCGGCGCATCCGGGCGGACTACTGGGACGTGTGGACGGACCGTTACCGCGACAACTTCTTCAAACCGCAAGCGGATTGGTGCGAGCAGCACGGAGTGGAATTCCTAATGCACCTGTGCGGCGAGGAAAGCATGCAGACGCTCCTTGCCCTGAACGGCGACTTCTTCAAATGTCTTCAACCGGTGCAGGTGCCCGGCGTGGATGCCATCTGGCGGCAGATCTGGCCGGACAAAGTCGCCGACTACGCCAAGCTCGCTTCCTCGGCCGCGCATCTATCGGGACGCCCGCGGGCGTTCAGTGAGGGATTCGCTGTCTACGGGCGTGGGCTGACCGTCGAACAAGCGAAGTGGGTGCTGGACCATCATTTCGCGCGTGGAATCAACATGTTTCAAGCCATGTCCTACCTGTCCTCGCGTGAGACATTCCGCCCCTACTTCTGCCCCCCGGACTTGAATCTCAGTCCCCAGTGGCCGCACTTCACGCAATTCTTCGCCTATGCCAATAGGTTGTCGTATTTGCTCTCAGTGGGCGAACCGACGGCCGCAATCGCGATCTACTATCCGACGACCAGTGGATGGCTGGGCGACTTCACAGCCAACACGGTCGCACTTGAGGTTGTGCAAGAGTTGTTGGAGCACCAACGCGACTTCGACTTCGTGGACGAGGAGAGCCTTCAGTCGGGACTGCAACTTGAAGCGGCAGCGATGGTGAATCGAAGCGGTCAGCACTATCGCACCATAATCATTCCGTCGGTCAAAGTGATTTCGCAGACGGCGCTCGGGCAGTTGGAGAAATTCACCCAACAGGGTGGGACGGTTATCTTCGTCGAGCGGTTACCCGAACTGGTTGCCGATCGGACGTTCCTCCACGCCACTAACGGTCCGACCAGCCTGCCATGGGCCACGCTGGTGACGGCGGCCGAGTTGTCGGTTCTGTTCCAGTCAATTCTCCCGCAGCAAGATCTAATATTGGAGCGATCGCTGGCGGGCACCTCCTACCCCGCCGTGAAGTATTTCCACCGCCGGCTCGCCGATGGCGAAGTCTACTTCCTCTTCAACGAGAACCCCGACGCGCTGGATCTCAGCGTGCTACTGGAAGGCGCGGGCACGCCGCAGTACTGGGATGCCAGCACGGGCAGCAGGCGCCGTCCGGCCTTATGGAGTCGCGACGGTGAACATGTCCGCCTTCCGCTGACACTCGATCCGTATGAGGCACGAACGATCGTGTTGGGCCCAGAGTCTTCCGCGCCCAAAGAAGTCCAGCCTATGCTGAAAGAAACCTCTGAGAGCATGGTCATCGACGGCGACTGGAGGCTTACCATCGCCGGCAGACAATTCCAAGGTCCACTCAAGAGCTGGTCCGAATATGGCGAGCCGGGTTACTCGGGCACGGTGAAGTACGCGAAGGAATTTGCAGTCTCTCGTCGTCTGGCCGAGGCAGAGGGAGATCTCTGGCTCGACCTCGGGGACGTGAAGTACTCGGCACGCGTCGTTCTGAATGGCAAGGATCTCGGCACTCTCGCGTGGAGGCCATTCCGTTGGGCTGTCGACGATGCGATCCGGTCCGGGCCGAATATTCTGGAGATTGAAGTCACGAACACGGCGGCCAACGAGTTGGCAGGCAATCCGGCCCGGCTCGCCGACCTGGAGCAGAAGGGCTGGTTACGCAACTCCTACATCAAGCGATATCTACCTTTCGACCGCGAGATGGTGCCCTCGGGTTTGTTCGGGCCGGTCCGCCTCGTGGTCTACGAGACGACGAAGTGACCGCCTTGATGCGCTCGCGGGGCAACAAAAGCCCGCAGCGCAAGCACGGGATCTGCGACGACCTCCCTCGCTGGCCCTTGAGTCTACTTGAGCCCTCTGCGTTCCAACAGTGGTTCGATGCTCGGTTCCTTGCCGCGGAACCGTTTGTATAGGGTCATCGGGTCTTCAGTGTCGCCGCGGGACAGGATGTTATCGCGGAACGCCTTGGCCGTCTTGCGGTCGAAGAGATCACCTGTTTCCTTGAACGCCTGAAATGCGTCGGCGTCCAGCACCTGGGCCCAGATGTACGAGTAGTAGCCGGACGAATATCCGCCGGCAAAGATGTGCCGGAAGTACGTGCTGCGGTACCTGGATATGATCTCGGGGATCAGGCCAATCTTGCCCAGCGACTTGTCTTCGAATTCCAGTACGTCCGCTTTCGATTTCGCCTCGGCAAGCGTGTGCCAGTCCATGTCCAGGAACGAGGCGGCCAGGTATTCCACCGTGGCAAACCCCTGATTAAAATGCCGAGCCTTGACGATCTTCTCGATCAGTCCATCCGGCATTGGTTCGCCGGTTTCGTAGTGCCTTGCGTACATTTTCAGCACTTCCGGTTCGGATGCCCAGTTTTCCATGATCTGTGACGGCAACTCGACGAAATCCCTGGCGACGTTTGTACCCGCCAGGCTCTCGTAGGTGCAGTTCGATAGCAGGCCGTGCATCGCATGACCGAATTCGTGAAACAGCGTGTTCACCTCGTCGAACGACAGCAGCGACGGTTTGTCGGCCATCGGCTTCGAGAAGTTGCCGACGTTGTAGATGACCGGTCGGATATCTTCCCCGTTCACTATCGACTGTTCGCGGAATTCACCCATCCAGGCACCGCCGCGTTTGCTGGCTCTGGGGAAGTAGTCCACGTACAGAATGCCAACGTGGGTGCCGTCGGCCTCTTTCACCTCGAACACCTTGACATCTTCGTGATACTTTGGCACATCGGTCCGCTCCTCGAATTGAAGCCCGAACAATCGCGAGGCCACCTCGAACGCGCCGGCCAACACATTCTCCAACTTGAAGTACGGGCGGAGCATCTCCTCGTCCAAGTCGTACTTGGCCTTCTTGACCCTCTCGGCATAGTACCACCAATCCCATGATTCGAGCTTGAAGCCGCCTCCTTCTTCGTCGATCATCTTCTGCATATCGGCGGCTTCCGCTTTGGCTCGTTTCAATGCCGGTTGCCACAATTCGTCGAGCAGTTTGTAGACGTTCTCCGGCTTCTTGGCCATGTTCTCTTCCAGGACGTAGTGAGCGTGCGTTTCGTACCCGAGCAGCCCGGCCCGCTCGATCCGCAGCGTAGCCATCCTGGCTAGCGTCTCCTTGTTGTCCAGTTCGTCATCGTTGTCGCCGCGGTTAATGTAGCCCTTGTAGATCTTCTCGCGCAACCCGCGCCGCTCGGAATACTGCAGGAACGGAATCATGCTGGGCTTGTGCAGCGTGAATACCCACTTTCCCTCGTGGCCACGCTCGGTCGCCGCTTCGACCGCCCCCGCAATGACGGCGGACGGCAGGCCGGCCAGATCGGCTTTGTCCTCGATGACCAGCTCGAAGCGGTTGTTTTCCTTCAGCACGTTTTCGCCGAACTTCAGCGAAAGCACCGACAGTTCGGCGTTAAGCTCTTTGAGCCGGTCCTTCTTGTCCGGCGGCAGTTTCGCACCGCCGCGGACGAAGCTCTTGTGGGATTCTGCGAGCAACTTACCTTGTTCCGGAGTCAAATCGAGTTTGGCCCTTTGTTCATACACCGCTCGGACTCTCCGAAACAGCGCGTCGTTCAGACGAATTTCATCACTGTGTTTTGAGAGGCGCGGTGCCACGTCCTTGGCGATAGCTTCGATGTCGTCGTTGGTCATCGACGATCGCATCGCAAAGAACACTCGGCTGACGCGAGCCAACAGAGCACCACTACGATCCACCGCCTCGATAGTATTCTCGAACGTCGGGGCGGAGTCGTTTCCGATGATCGCCTCGATCTCTTCCTTGTGTCGTTTCATGCCCTCGTCGAAAGCCGGCTTGTATTGCTCCAATTTGATTTCATCAAAAGGCGGCACCTCGAACGGCGTGTCCCATTCACCAAAGAACGGATTGGACGACCGCTTTGATCCGGTCAATAGCACTGCAAGCACGATGACGCCCAAGATTGGGATGTGTCTCATGATTTCGTTTCCTCTCCGGGCATGCGTAGTAATCCAGTCTTCTGACGCGAGCTGTTGGAGTTCACGCTTTAGCGTGCAGCCTTCTCGCCGGACCCGCGAAAAACACGCTGAATCGCGATCTCCAACGGTCGGTGCCGGTGAGCGTCGCCGAAGGAGCCTTGGCTGTCAAGGAGGGCCGTTTTCTATTTGCCGAAACCAAGGGCCGTTTTGCCCGGTATCCTTTCTTGGGGAGCTGACTTGGTGGCTGGCCAAGTGGTCTCGGACTTGAACAGGACATGATCATGCTTCTGAAACAAACGGCATGCGCGGCTCTACTGCTACAATCCGTTCTCATCAGCTCGGGCACATGTGCTGAAAAGCGAACAGCGCCGCGGAAACCTGATGTCGTCACGAAGAAGGTCTATGTAAACGGGAGACGCGGGAAAATCCCCGTCCTGATAAGCAGAAAGAATGACGCGAAACCGCGGCCTGCGATCATTTTTCTTTCGGGCGCGCCGGGAACTCTCCGATCGTGCACCAAGTTCGTTGAAGGTCTGCCGGCCAAGGGATTTGTCGGTGTGACCTACGAACCGCGGACACGAGGAGAAAGACCGGTCAAGATTCCCAAACCGTACAGCATTGGCCGGGCAATCATAATCGAGCAGATAGAACCGACCGCGAGAGACATAACGCCGGTCCTGGACTATCTCCAGAAGCAACCATACGTGCTGCCTGACAGGATCGGCATGGGCGGCCATTCGGCGGGCGGCATGGCGACGATACTCGCCTGCACCTATGACCACCGTTTGGCAGCCGGGGCTTCGGTGTGCAGCTCGGGGCATTTCGTTGACGTCAGCGGACGACTCAATAAACCGGCGGCCTTCTTGTTCCACATAGCGTACGGCTCCAAGTTCGGATTGAAACTATCACAAGAAGAGAAGAAGACGCTGCAGCGAATTGACCCCATGGCCCGGGCCGACAAGCTCCACCCAGTGCCGTTTTTCTTTGGTGCAGGCTCGAAGGATACGCTTGTTTTGTCGCGGGATGTCAAGTCGTTGTATGAGCGTGCGCTTCCCTACTACAGAGATGCGCCGGAACGGTTGGTTTACAGAGAGATGGACTGCCCGCATGCCGGCCCCAAACTCGAACCGTTATTGCAGGAAGCATTCGCCTTCCTGGAGAAACATCTCAAGCAATGACATGCTTTGTGTCGTTGAAGCTGAAGCAAGCCTCTTGGAGGGTCCATCATGGTCGCATCAATCAGCAATGAGTCACAATCGTGCAAGTTTCGCATCCTGAAAGCTCCCTATGCGGTGGCTGCCTGTCTTGTCTGTCTTATGGCGGCTGGAGTTGTCTTCGCACAAACAAGAGCCTTCGCGCCTCGCTTTCGCGACAAGGCGTCATTCGACCGATTCGTCGAAGAGGGCCGGGAGTCTCCATTTGGCGTCGATTACGTCTTCGTGCACAGCCCGGGAGCTCGTGACCGCAAGTTGGTCGATGGTGTGTGCGAGAAGGTCGCGATCCGTTGGGTCAATCTCGCAAGGTTAGATTGGAACATCATCGAGAAGCGGCCGCCCAAGAATGGAATACACACCTACGACTGGTCGGATTTGGACCGGGCGGTCCAGACGTGGCAACGGAACGGCATACACATCATGGTATCGGCGCGGTTCTTCTCTCCCTGGGCCACCGCCCCAAAGGATGATTTCGAATTCGTCTATCTCAAGGGCCCCACTAAGTGGCTGGCCTTGAAAGGAGCCGATTACCTCCAAAGACCAGAACATCGAAAAGACTTTCGGGACTATGTGCGAAACTTGGTCGAGCGTTACGACGGCGATGGCCGGAACGACATGCCCGGCCTGCTGTTCCCGGTTCTCCACTACCAAGTAGGAAACGAGTACTACAACGAACTGTTCTGGGCTGGGACCGCGGACGAATACGGCCAGCTTCTGCGTGAATTCGCCGGCGCCGCCCGCGCGGCCTGCCCCGAGGTCAAGATCATCCTCTCCGGCATCGGCTTCAAGAATGTCGACGGGTTTTACGACGTCAAGATGGCCCCGCGGACCGCAGCCTACGTCAAGTACTACCTACCGAAGATACCTGTCGACATGCGGGGCTTCGTCGAACGTAGCTACCAGTTCAGCAAGGCAACCGTCGGCATGCACGATGCTTACGATATTCTGGACGCCCGTTGGCCCAACTACGGAATCGTCACCAACAGCAAGCAGCTTTTGAAACAGGCGGGATGCCCGGACAAAGAGGTGTGGAGCGCCGAAATCTACAGCGGTTTCCCGCTCATGGAACCGCTGGTCCTGCCGAACTGGACGCTGCAAGCTTGGCCCACGCCGTCGAAGAGTAAGGAGTACCTCAAAACCCTGAAGAACCCGCGTCATCCTGAGTTCGACGAGATCAACGCGTGGTATCGCGGGCTCCAAGCGGCGCAGGTCGTGAAAATCTGCATGGCTGCCCTGGATGCGGGGTCCCAGAAGCTGATGATGGGCTGGGCCGTAGATGCACAGCATGCGTTTGCGGTGTCCACCTTATCGCACCACGGTTTGTACACCGCCACGTTCAAACACCTGTGGCCCGCCGCCCATACATACAATCTAACCATCCGGAAACTCGACGGGCTCAAGCAGATCCGACGGCTCCGGATAGCGGCGGACATCTACGTGTACGAGTGTCTGCTGCAGAACGGCAGGCAGGTTCTGGTGGCTTTCCATGACGATCACATTGGCCAGAACCACGATCAACCAACAGGAGAAATTGCTGCCGTGATCCCGGTCCAAGGTACCCAGGCCCAGATTACGTCCATCATCACCGAGATTGGCCGAGCAGTGCCGAAGGTCCGGAAAGTGAGTGTCGCCAGTGGAATGCTGCGGACGAAACTGACCGAGTATCCTGTATTCATTGAAGCAACGGGATCGCAGGAATGACCGACGAACAGCCATCCCAGAAACGGCTTAGCATTGACCGAGCAATAAGTGTCGTAGTGGTGGCTTCCAGCCGCCGCGGTAGCCTGGGCTCTGCGGCGGCTGGAAGCCACCACTACACGAGAAAGCGACACTAATTCCTCGAACGGTCCTTATGTCCTGACGCTGGAGGACACAGCAAATGCCGCGGTTGCTCTGCTGTCTGGCCACTTCTGCAATGGTGCTCGACATTGCGTGCTCGATCGCCGCTGCACAGCCGGCCGAGTCGAAACGGCTTGGCGCCACGTCACGTTTCGGCATCGACTACGTTTTCGCCTTGGGGCCGTACTACCGCGAGGAAAAGTGGCCGCGGACACTGGCCCAGACCGGTGCCGGTTGGGTGGACTTCGCCGGGGTCGCCTGGCGTCAGATCGAGCCGCGGCCTCCACGTGACGGGCGCCACACCTATCGCTGGGAGAAGCTTGACGCCGCCGTGCAGCTCTGGCAGAAGCACGGCTTCGAAATCACCATGTGGCTCCGACTTGGCGACGGCTGGTTCGCTGGCCCGATTCGCCACAAGCCACTCGGCAACATCTTGAAGTTCAACGGCTCCGACCGTCTGCCTGCAGTGGAACGCATGGACGACTACCGCGACTGGGTGCGGGCCTTGGTCGAGCGCTACGACGCCGATGGCCACGGAGATATGCCGGGCCTCCAACGGCCGATCCTCCACTATCAGTGCGGCAACGAGTACGGCAATCCGATGTTCTGGACGGGCACGTTGGACGACTATGTCACGCTGCTTAAGGCCACCTGCCAGGCCGCCCGCGCCGCCTGCCCGCAGGTCAAGATCATCTCCAACGGCCTGCGGTGGAACAATTTCTTCCACGGCGATCCGAAGGCCGAGAAGGTCCAGGAGCGTTGGAAAGCCTTCCTTGCACGCCAGCCCAGCGACATGCACCGCGACGGCTGGCAGCGTAACTATGACTTCAATCTGCTGACCATCAAACACGCGGACTTGGTGGACGTGATCGACGTGGGCGGCAACGGGCCGTGGGCGAGTATGTCCGCGGGCTACTTCACCTGGACGAAGCGCGAGCTGGCCAAGGTGAGGCTCTCGGGCCAGCAGCCGGAGTTGTGGGACGCAGAGGCTCGATGCGAACCGCGATTGGTCCGCCACAAACAGATGTCCTTCCACCCGGACCGTTTTGTGCCGGATGGCTCCAAGATCCTGCGAATGGTCAAACGGAAAACGGACCCGCGACACGACGAGGCGGTGGCGTGGTACCGCGCCGAGCAGGCGAGGATTTGCGTGAAAGTCTTCGTCACGCGATTTGCGGCTGGGGCCGAAAAGGTCTTCATGGGCATGCCCAGCGATTGGGACGGCACGCCCGCAGCATTGATGGCTCCGAACCCGTACATCGGTCTCTTGGACCGGAAATGCCAGCCTTGGCCGGCGTACCACGCCATGAGGCTGTTGGTGTCCAGACTCGACGGCTTCGCCAGTGCCGAGCACGTGCCCGCCGAGACAGGTGTGGAACTGTACCGCTTTACGTTCGCCGACGGGCGTCCGGTCGTCTGGGTCGCCTGGCTGGCCGAAGACACATTGCGTGGCCTGGACGACCCGCTCCCCAAACGCCGCGTGACCTTCAAATCCGTGCAAGGCCCCGTCCGTGTTCAGCCGGCGCCCACGACCAGCCAGTTGCCACAAGCGACGCGCCTCACCGGTCCGGGCCCTGTGACGGTCCACTTGACGTCGACACCGCTTGTCATAGACAAAGGAAGTTGAAGCGGCACAGAAACAGAAGACATCAGCAACCAAGGAAAGCAGCACATCATGGCGAAGTGCAGATTGATCGCAACATGGGTGGCAGTTGTGGGGAGCGTCTGCGGTATCAACTCAGCATGGTCGAGCAGTGCTTTGTGCCAGGAGGCAACGGCCTCCCGAGCCGAGACGTATGCGCGGTTCAATGACTTGTGCAAGGAGCATTTCGGCGCAGAGAAGGAGTCCGAAGTGCGAGCCAAGTTCGGCGAGAAACTGAAGCTCGTAGTTGGCGATGTCTGGAGCTACGTGTCGGAGCGATCCGCAGTGATCGCTTGGGAATCCAACCTGCCCGCGAAGACCTGCGTCGAGTTCGGTGAAACGAGTGGGTACGGCGAAAACACGTCACCAACCGAACGGTATTTCTACCTGCACGTACACTATCTCACGGGATTGCGGCCCGGTACGACCTATCACTATCGGTTGGTGGCGGTCGACGAGAGAGGCGACAAGCACTTGAGCGAGGATTTGGTGTTCACCACGAAGGCCATGAGTGACGCAGTGAGGATTCCCGCCGACCTAACGGGGCCGCCGTATGTGCTCGACCGGGCGAACGCCACGTACTTGGTGACCGAGGACGTCACCTCCGATTCCACCGCATTGAACATCGCCGCCGATGGGATCACCCTCGATCTTGGCGGCCACACCGTCACGTACGATAACAAGGCGGGAACGACAGATCCGACGGCCAACGAGCGGCTGTATGGATGGCACGCTGCCCAGGGGCCTTGCGGGATACGAACCGCCGACCGCCGCGCGGGTATCACCATTGTCAACGGAACCATCAGGCAGGGTGAAGGGAACGGAGCGTCACGACCGGCTGCCTACAACCCCATCTTCATGCGGCGGCCCCGTGATACGGAACTGGCCGGCGTGACGGTCGAATACGCCGGTTCGCAGGTTACGGGGATCTTCGTCAACAACGCCTACGAAGGCGTTCACGTGCACCATAACGTCGTCGTCGATAAAGGCACCGAGCTCTACAACCGGCATCGCGGTGTCGACGGCATCTACTTTGGAGTCGGAAGGGAAGTCGACACGATTTCCAAATGTCACCACAACCTGATCAAACGGGCTCGGCACAGGGGGCTGACCGTTTCGTCGAACACCGACATTTACGGCAATGAAATCTATGTCGACAGCTACGCCACCAACTCGTACGGCATCATGTACTACAGTAGCCGCGACCCGATTCACCATGTGTCGCTGCACGGCAACCGCATCTTCGGCACTGGCTACCATCCCATTGGAATCGGGGCCGGTTTTCACGCGAATGACATCAAGGTCTACGGCAACTTCATCCAGATGCAAGGTATGGAACGCGAAGAACGCTGGCGCGGCGGGGTCGGCGGTGGCGACCCGACGGACCAATTGCATCCGGTAAACGGAGTGCGATTGCAGAAAGGCCCTCAGGAAAACATCGAGTATCGGGACAATACGATCGTGGTCAAAGGACGCGGCGACGGCTGCATGATGCGCGGCGTGTGGCTGGCTCCCATGGGCCAGATGCGAAATGTCGTCGTTCGAGACAACGTGGTGAAAGTAATCGCTCAGGATCAAATGGCCGAAGGACACGCAATCGCGGCCGTGGGTGCGGATAACGCGAATCCCGACGAGAAGATCGCACTGATCGGAAACACGATCGTCAGCAACCTCTGTCACGTCCGTTTTGGCGATAACTACGGGCACGGTGGCAAATATAGCTTTGTGTCCAACACCTTTTCGAAAATAGGCAATGACCCTCGTTACAGAACCATTCGGCTGGGCTGGCAAGGTTGGAAGTACGAGACGTTCGGCCATGTCTTTATCGACACAAAATTCGAAGGTGGCGCGGGGTACGACTCCGTTTCCTTCGATGGAGCGCACCGGGGCAGGTACGATTTCTCCGTGGGATGGCAACTGGAGATCAAAGGCGATCGTGGGGCGAAGATATCTGTACGGGACCGGGACGGAATCGAGGTCTTTTCCGGCCAGATCCCGGCCGAAGGAAGAATCACTATTCCACTCGTCCAGTACGTTCGGAATCGTGACGGCCAAACGGTGAAGACTCCGCACACAATAGCCGTGGGAGCAGACGGCAAGCCCAAGACCGCAGTGGCCACCATGGACCAGTCGCGCCAAATCGACCTTGCCGAAATCCTCGATTGACGGCGGATGCGAGTGAGAACCACGTGCAAGAACGGCGTTGAAATGGGGACGTCGTTTAACCGCAAGCCGGAGGCGTGCGCGAGGGAAGGCACAGTGCAGTCGCGCACGCCTCCGGCTTGCGGTTAAACGCAAATTCGTCGTGAGGGTCGATGCCGGTTCAATAATGGAATTGGAGCACTCGGCCGTCAGGAAGAACTGCTGCTGGGCGAACTGAAGTGATGTAGGAAGATCCCCGCGGCGACGCTCACGTTCAACGAATCCACGAGCCGGCTCATCGGGATGGTCACGCGATCGTCGCACATCTCGACCCACGGCTGCTCCAGTCCGAAACCCTCGCTGCCAAAAAGCAGGGCGACTCGGTCGGGACGCTCGGAATCGTTCAGCGGCTGCGCGCCCTCGTCCAGCACGGTCGCAATCAGCCGCACGTCGAATTTGCGCCGCAGCGATAGCAGATCGGCTCGGAGGTCGGCGGACTCGACAATGGGCACTTCCATATTGGCACCCATCGAGGTCCTGGCGACGCGTCTGTAGAAGGGATCGCAGCAAGACGGCCCAAGCATTACGGCGTGTACGCCGAATGCGGCACTGCATCGGACAACGCTGCCCAGGTTTTCCGGGTCCCGGATGCCAACGCACACCGTGATGATCGACCTCGGCGGAGCCGACTGCATCGTTCGAGGCAAATCAACAGGGAATGGACGACGCCCGCATCCCAAGACGCCCCGGTGGAACTTGAAGCCCGCAACCTCTTCCATCAGCTCACGTTGCGCTACAAACAGCGGCGCGTCTTCCGGCATCTGGGGTTGTAGACGGTCGACATGGCGCTGCTCGGCCAACACCGAGTCGACTCGAATGTCGCTGGCCAGCAAACGCTCCGTCAGCACCAACCCTTCGACGACGAAAAGAAACTGGCGACGTTTCGCGAATGCCAATTTGAGATCGCGATACACCGCAATGCGAGGGTCGTCAACCGAGTCGACCGGAATGATGGCCATCGTTCAAATCGCGATCCCTAGTTTTGCGGCCCTGTTACGAAGGCCACGCTCGAAGTAGGGAAACGGGTGCGGCATCTTGGGGCGAGCCCATTTGAACGTGCTCATGACTAGACTAAGGGGCAGTCGACGCGTTTCCACCATCCTAACGACGCGGGCGATGAAGTTCCGTTGGGGCTGCTGACTCACGCGCAGGCCGCTCTCCAGTTGATCTCTCAAGTTGGCCACGTCGGCCATTATGGTCCCAGGATCTGACGCGACGGTCGTGTCGGCACCCTGTCCGGCTTCTTCGACCAACAGAAGTGCCGCCAGGAGCCCCCAACCCATCGAGCGTTGAATTGCCATTCGGTAACCTCCGTGCCGGGCATGTGCGAATCGGGGGGCTTGTAGCGAAAACACGTGGCCGAGGCAAGGTCAGTTTGCGGCAGCGGAGCCGGGCGGGCGACGCATTATGGCTCCTTTGATTCGGCGTTTTCGACCGACGGGGCTGTCGCGGCCCGTCGCCTCAGGCCCTCGATCAACAAACGGACGCCCATCGCCAGCAGTCCGGACAGGACGATCAGTGTCCAACTGAATCCGGCCAAGAGAGTAGCCTCGCCGATATCTCGAAAGAAGCTCCAAAACGCAGGAAGGCTCGGCCGCTGGATAAATTTCAGGAAGACTGCGATTCCCATTCCGATGAAGAAAAAGCCAGCGGGGAACAGGGCCCCGATCGAGAAGGTCCGCCAGTATCCGCGACCGTATACAAGAATCGTTGCCAATACGATCGGCATCAAAAGCGACATCCACAGTATCAAGACGCCGGCCACGACGTCGTTTATCACGGCCAGCAGTATCCATGGAAGTACGATGATGGCGAGCGTTGCAGGTACGCCGATCGAGATGCGGCGGAACCACTTGAGGAACGCCTGCGAGGACTCGGTAGATTGACTTTGCATGCGTCGGCGCCACCATGTTTGGAGGTATTCCAGCCGATAGGCTGCCAGGACCACGCCAAGGCCCATTAGCATTATGAAGGCCCCAAAGCGATGCAGAGCGGTAGCGCCCGTCGCCAACGGTGACATCCCGCCCGAGTTGGCCCCGCCGATAATCGCTGCCACGACAGCCCCGCCGGTGCCGAGACCCACAGTGCACCAGCCGATCCGAAGCATCTTTTTCTTTGCAGCCACCTCGGGCGTCACGTCCGGCGGGCGCTCTTCCACGGAAGCCATCTCCTTTCTTCCGCAAGTAGGTCCCGGCTGCCGGACGGGACCTCTTCGCGTTGACGGGCCCTCCAAATCAAGGTCCCGCTCGGCAAGTGGAACCTACTGCGGTTACTTCTCTCGCGCGCCAGCCGGCTTGAAGGTGATGGACTTCAGATTGAACGGCTTCCAGCCTTCCTTGACGGCCTTGACCGCCAAGCACGCCTTGCCCGTTTGGGCAATCTCGATTTGGCCAAGTTCGAGCGTTGTGAAGCGACTGTAATCGCCTGTGGTCGGGGCCGTGGCTCCGATCGTCTGATCTCCCACGATCAATTCGAACGAACCGCTGCCGGTCGCTGCTGTCTCGGCCGACACCGTGAACTTGCCGGGCTGGGTAATTCTGAACGTCCATTCGACCCAATCGTTGGGATCGAGCCAGAAGCCGACGTTGTCGCGTTGGTGACCAGCCTCGTAGCGGATCTGATGGCCGTGGCAGATCGCATCCGCCGCACGAAGCTTGATCGTGCCGTCGGCCTGTTGCGAAGGAAGCGTCGGCTCGACCTTCAGCGGCCCCTTCACTTTGAGCACGACGACCGTGCAGATCGGATCGGGCGCTTCGGCAGGAACGGCCACCACGACGCCTTGGTCACTGGCCTGAACGGCCAATGCCTTCTTTGCGTCGTCCGCTAAGAGATAGGCCTGCTCCGGTTTATTTCTCAGCCCAGGCACAAGTAGCTGACCGTCGGCCGGCCAGTCGAAAACGTGCAGGTACAGCGTCGCACCGTCTTCGCAGGCTTTGGTGGTGCATCGTCCCCACACCAGCCGCTTGAACGGACTGGCCTCGGTGGCATAGACCGATTCGCCGTTCGCCTTCATCCAGCGGCCGATCTCACCCAGTCGCTCGACGGACGGGCCAGGGATAAGTCCCTCGGCGGTCGGCCCTACGTTCAACAAGTAGTTGCCGCCTTTTGAAGCGATGTCGATGATGTTGCGAATCAACGTCTCGCTGCTTTTCCAGTCGTTATCGAAGCTCTTGTAGCCCCACGTGCGGTTCATGGTCATGCAGGATTCCCAATCCACGCCCGGTAGCCCGGTGGCCGGTATCTGCTGTTCCGGCGTGCCGAAGTCGCCGACGTAATCCTGGTCGCCTTTGTTCAGCCCTTCCATGCCCTTGCGACCTTTGCCGATGCGGTTATTGACGATCAACGCGGGCTTGAGTTCCCTCAGGTACGCATAGATCTCCCGTCCATCCTCCTCCAGCCACCACGCGGGCCATTCTCCGTCGAACCACAAAACCTCCGTATCGCACGTATCGAGAAGTTCCTTGAGTTGCTTCTTCATGAAGTCGAGGTACTCGGCCTTGCGTTCCGGGTGGACCTTTGTCGGATTGTATCGCTTGTCGCTGCCGCGGTACTGAGCCGGGTGGTGCCAGTCCATGATCGAATAATACGTACAGAACTTCAGCCCCTGCTTGCGGCACTCGGCCGCCAGCGACTGAAGCAAGTCCTTCCCGTACGGCGATGCATCCACCACGTTGTAGTCGGTGGCGTCGCTGTCGAACAGACAGAAGCCGTCATGGTGCTTGGACGTGATGACCATGTATTTCATGCCCGCGTCCTTGGCGATGCGCACCCATTCGGCCGCGTCGAACTTCACGGGATTGAACTTCCCAGCCAGTTTCTCGTAGTCCTCGACGGGAATATTGGCCCGGTCCATAATCCACTCGCCGATCCCATCGACCCGTTGCCCGTTCCAAGTCCCGGCAGGAACGGCGTAGAGACCCCAGTGAATGAACATGCCAAACCGAGCATCGCGCCACCATTTCATCCGAACGTCGGTTTCGGCCTGTGTCTCCTTATTCCATTCCTTTTCACCAGCCAAAACGTGCCGCCATCCGCCAATGGACGATAAACTCACCAATAGAACCACTCCAAAGAAGATTCTTCTTGCATTCATGTTCCATTTCCTCAGTTGAGACGCCGACGAACGAAAGCCAACCAACACGAATTTGGCTCCCCTTGAAGTCGTCAGTATAACACACGAACCCCACGTTTTTCGACGTGCGGTGAGCTGATTTGGCCAGTGCCGTCCTTTGCAGTTGAGTGAGAAATGCTGAAGAAGGCGCCTTCGATGCTCAACTTGGATTCCTTGGCTGGTGATCGCCAACGTTTCGGCTTGGAATCTCAGTTCCATCGTGCAGCAGTAGGACCCGCTCATCTAGATCGCAGGACGGTGGACTTGGAGCAGTTGGCCGTGAGGGTCAGCGGTGGCCGCGACGGCGGCGTGAATATTGACCGCCTGCCTGCCAAACTGGCTGTCAACCGTACAGACGATGATCCCCGCATGATCGGGGCTCGAGCGGTGGAGTCGGACGAAGTGTTTTCGGTTCAGGGTAAGCACGGCGCGATCGTCGGCGATGGCAAATTTCAGCACTTCTTCATCGGACGTCCGCTGTTCGGCTTTGCCCGTCTCCTGGATCGTCACGACATCATGGCCCAGACGCCTCAGCTCCTCGACAACCGGGAGGGGGAAGTTTTCGTTGGCGTACAGCTTCGCCACGTGCTATGCCTCCTCATTCTCGTGAATCTGCTGCCCGATCTCCTCCCGATGGACACGCACATAGGCCCAGGCGTCGGCTAGGTCCTCGGCTCGAAGGCTCGGATAGCAGCGCAGGATATCCGCCTCGCTCACTCCCTGACGCCGCATCTGTTCCAGAACCCACACGGGGATGCGAGTGCGCACAATGCACGGCTCGCCACCGCAGACGCCAGCCGTGCTCTCCACACCGGGGAACGAATCGCCTAGATCTTGGACGATCCGTTGCAGCAGGCGCGCCTTTTCGGCTCGTGACAACGCATCCAACTCCTTCTCAAGATCCTCAAGCTTTGGCATGTTAGGAGCATCCGTCGCAGAGATTATGAGTTTGAGTGACCGCCGCGTCATCGACGTCGATCACGTCCTGTTGCTCGACGCGCGTGGCGAATCGCTTCATTGTACACGTTGGCAACCGTCGGCGGCAATTGCCTGTGACTCCCGTTGGCAACGCAGATGTTCGTGAGGACAGAGATCGATGATCAGGCTATGTAGACTGCCCCACAGCCAGAGCGTACGCCGTGGCGTGACTTCGGCAGTGGGAGATGCTGATGAGGATTTCGTCGATCCCTAGACGTTGACTGACCTCCAGCGCGCCGCCTTCCAGCGTGATGTGCGGCTTGCCGCCTATTTCGTTGCGTACTTCGATGTCGCGCCAGCGAATGCCGCGCGCCCACCCGGTGCCTAGAGCTTTCAAGACGGCTTCTTTGGCCGCCCAGCGACCGGCGTAGTGCTGCGTGGCGGCTTTGCGGGCGCTGCAATAGCCGATTTCGTGTTCGGTGTACACTCGATTGAGAAACAACTCGCCGTGGCGTTCGATCATCTGCGCGATTCGTAGCGTCTCGACGATGTCAGTGCCAATGCCAATCACGTTCATGATCGCGCCTTCACCCCACACGCTTCTTGGGCTCGACGCAGCACTTCGCCCGCCTTGGCGCGGGCCCGCTGTGCACCGTCACCCAGGATATCGCGGACCTTTTCGGGATGAGCGGCCAATTGCTCGCGCCTCTCGCGGAATTCGGCGAAAAAGCCGTCGGCCGCATCCGCCAACGCCTTCTTGACCTCGCCGTAGCCGAATCCCCCGGCGCGGTACTTGGCGGCCATGGTTTCGCGGTCTGCGTCGTCGGCGAACAGCCAATAGAGCTGATACAGATGATCTGTCTCGGGCTCCTTGGGATCCTCCATGGGCCGCGAGTCGGTGACGATGCGCATGATCTGCTTGCGCATCGCTTTCGGCGTTTCGAAGATCTCGATGGTGTTCTCGTAGCTTTTCGACATTTTCTCGCCGTCCGTGCCGGGCACTTTGGCAGACGTCTCGAGTACTTTGGCTCGCGGCATCACGAAGGTCTCGCCGAACTGGTGATTGAAACTGCGAGCCAAATCGCGGGCCACTTCGATGTGCTGTACCTGGTCTTCGCCCACCGGCACCACGTTCGAATCGTAAGCCAGGATATCTGCAGCCATCAAAACAGGGTACGTGAACAGCCCAGCGTCCGCCGTCACGCCCTTTGCCTTCTTTTCCTTGAAGGCGTGGCAGCGCTCCAGCAATCCCATCGGAGTTCCGGTCATCAGCAGCCAACACAACTCGGACACTTCCGGCACGTCGGATTGGACGAATAACGTGGCCCGGTCCGGGTCGAGTCCCAAAGCCAAGAGGTCCATAGCGGCATCCAGCGTATTCTGCCACAAGACGTCGCGATCGCGCACCGTGGTCAGCGCGTGCAAGTTGGCGATGAAGTAGTACGCTTCGTCTTCGCACTGCAAGTCGATGTACTGGCGAATGGCGCCGAAGTAATTGCCCCAATGGAAACGGCCGGTCGGTTGGATTCCCGAGAGTACTCGCATAACGGTAAAGCTACGTCCCTACGAATGAGACCCCGCATCGTGGGCGAACGCCGCGGCGTCGGTTTCAAGTGTGCCAACAATCTCGCTCGCCGACGAAACACCGGCTTCGGCCAGGGCGGTCGGCAGAGCGTCCAATAACTTCATCGTCACCGTCGGGTCGTAATAGTTCGCGGTTCCGACCTGGATGGCGC